>NZ_JAIWJZ010000067.1:0-61807 GCF_020216105.1 Enterobacter sp. K16B | reverse complement strand
CAACGTCGAAACGTTTCGCTAAGTGAAATGGAGGGGTGGTAAATGCAAAACGGTAACCGTCAGGTTACCGTTTTTTATGTTTGCGCCCTCTCCCGTGGGAGAGGGTCGGGGTGAGGACATCAGGCCGCACGAAGACTTAAATCTCGACCTGCGTTCCCAGCTCAATCACGCGGTTAGGCGGGATCTCGAATTGGTCAGGCGCACGCAGGGCGTTACGCTGCAGGATAAGGTACAGCTTGCCGCGCAGGCGCAGATACCACGGGCGTTTGCCGATGATCAGCGACTCGTGCGACATAAAGAATGACGTCTCCATCATCCGGCAACTCAGCCCTTCCAGACCACAGCGGTGGAATACCTCTTCCACGTTTGGCGTTTCACGCCAGCCGTAGCTCGCCACCACGCGCCAGAAGGTCGGTGACAACTGCTCGATCTGCACCCGGCGAACGTTGTGTACATACGGCGCATCTTCGGTGCGCAGCGTCAGCAGAATGACGCGTTCATGCAGGACCTTGTTGTGCTTGAGGTTATGCATCAACGCAAACGGGATCACGTTCAGGGCTCGAGACATGTATACCGCGGTACCCGGCACGCGAACCGGCGGTGATTTTTCCAGTGAAGCAATCATCGCCTCAAGAGAATTTCCGTGCTCATGCATACGGCGCAGCAGACGGAAACGCTCGCTCTTCCATGTGGTCATAACGATGAACATCACCAGACCCAGCGTCAGCGGCAGCCAGCCACCAGAAACAATCTTGTCGAGGTTTGCCGAGAACAGCGGCACGTCGATACAGAGGAAGCCCACCAGAATCATTGCCACAAGGAATTTATTCCAGTGCCAGTTTCGGTACGCCACCGTGGTGGAGAGCAGGGACGTCAGCACCATGGTTCCCGTTACGGCGATACCGTACGCCGCCGCCAGGTTGCTGGAGTGCTCGAAGCTGACGATCACAATCACTACCGCGAAATAGAGCAGCCAGTTAACGAACGGGATGTAGATCTGACCCGACTCCATCTCTGAGGTATGGATAATGCGCATCGGTGAGAGGTACCCCAGACGCACAGCCTGGCGCGTCAGCGAGAACACCCCGGAAATCACCGCCTGAGAGGCAATGACTGTCGCCAGCGTCGCCAGGATCAGCATCGGTACCAGCGCCCAGTCTGGCGCCAGCAGGAAGAACGGGTTCTTAATCGCTTCCGGGTTTTTGAGCAACAGCGCCCCCTGACCGAAATAGTTCAGCACCAGCGACGGCAGCACCACGATAAACCATGCCACACGGATAGGCAGTTTCCCAAAGTGCCCCATGTCGGCATACAGCGCTTCAACGCCGGTGATGGAGAGCACGACCGCCCCCAGCGCAACGAAGGAGACCACTTTGTACTCGAGGAAGAAATGCACCGCCCAGTAGGGGTTCAGCGCATGCAGCACTTCCGGGTTAGCAATAATGCTGCGTAAACCAAGCGCTGCCAGGATCAGGAACCAGGCCAGCATAATCGGTGCGAACAGTTTCCCTACCAGCCCGGTACCGTGCTTCTGGATCACAAACAGCAGCGTCAGAACGATGATTGCCAGCGGAACCACCCACGTATCGAGCTGCGGCGCGATAATCTCCAGCCCCTCTATTGCCGAGAGCACCGAAATAGCCGGCGTTATCACCACTTCCCCGTAGAAGAAGCTGCCGCCAATCAGACCGATAATGACCAGCACAGAGGTCATTCTGGCCGAGGTGTTACGCCCGGCCAGCGACATCAACGTCAGGATCCCACCTTCACCTGCGTTATCCGCCCGCATCACGAAGGAGAGATATTTAACAGAAACCACCAGAATCAGCAGCCAGAAGATGAGGGACAGGAAGCCAAATACGGCATCGCGTTCAACACCAAAGCCAAACTGGCCGGACAAACATTCACGAAGCGTATAAAGCGGGCTGGTGCCGATATCACCGTAGACAACCCCGATCGCCGCAAGCGTTATTGCGGGTAATGATTGCTTATTATCAGTGCTCATAGACTAGTCTTTTCGTTTGAATAACAAATGTGTTCCTGGTCCCTTGGTCCACAAAAAGCGCACAGTATGCACGATTCGTTGCAAAATCGAACCCCTAAATGCAACCGCATTAATGTAGCGCAAAGAAAATTGCGCCGCACTTCAGTCTATTACCAGCCCTGACTGAAACGTCTATACTCGCTTCAATTGGCCGCCACGACGGCGAAAGGATGCAAAACTATTATGGCTCACTCACATTTATTAGCAGAAAGAATTTCCCGCCTCAGCAGCGCGCTGGAGAAAGGCCTTTTCGAGCGTAGCCACGCCATCCGCCTCTGTTTGCTGGCGGCGTTGAGCGGGGAAAGCGTGTTTCTGCTCGGCCCCCCAGGCATTGCCAAGAGCCTGATAGCCCGCAGGTTAAAGTTTGCTTTTCAGAATGCCCGCGCCTTCGAATACCTGATGACCCGATTCTCTACCCCTGAAGAAGTTTTCGGCCCGCTTTCCATCCAGGCGCTGAAAGATGAGGGGCGTTATCAGCGTTTGACCGAGGGGTATCTTCCGGAGGCGGAGATTGTTTTCCTCGATGAGATCTGGAAAGCGGGACCGGCGATTCTGAACACCCTGCTCACAGCGATAAACGAACGTCGGTTCCGCAACGGCGCCAGCGAAGAGAAAATCCCGATGCGCCTGCTGGTGGCCGCCTCAAACGAACTGCCTGAAGCCGACAGCAGCCTGGAAGCGCTGTATGACCGTATGCTGATCCGTCTGTGGCTGGACAAAGTGCAGGATAAATCCAATTTCCGTTCCATGCTGGTCAGCCAGCAGGATGAGAATGAAAACCCGGTTGCCCCTTCACTGCAGGTGACGGATGAGGAGTATCACCAGTGGCAGCAGGACATTGGCAAAATCAAACTGCCGGACGCGGTCTTTGAGCTGATCTACCTCCTGCGTCAGCAGCTCGATCTCCTTCCCTCGGCGCCCTATGTCTCCGATCGTCGCTGGAAAAAAGCAATCCGCCTGCTGCAGGCCAGCGCCCTGTTCAGCGGGCGTGATGCCGTTGCGCCCATCGACCTGATCCTGCTGAAAGATTGTCTCTGGCACGATGCAGAAGGCATGAACCTGATGCAGCAGCAGCTTGAGGTTTTGATGACCGGACACGCCTGGGGGCAGCAGGCGATGCTCAATCAGCTGGGGGCCATTGCCCAGCGGCGCATTCAGCTCCAGCAGCAGCAAAGCGATAAAACCGCGCTGAAGGTGAATCGTCTGGGGGGAATGTTCGCCCGTAAACCGCACTATGAGTTACCCGCTGAACTGACCAGCCCGACGCTGACGCTGTTGCTTCAGCAGCCGCTCAAGCTGCATGACATGCAGGTCGTGCACATTACGCTTGAGCGTGAGGCGCTGGCCCAGTGGCTGGATAAGGGCGGAGAGATCCGGGGAAAACTCAACGGCATCGGTTTCGCGCAGCCGCTTAATATGGAAGTGGACAGTAGCCAGCACCTGGTGATCCGCGACGTCAGCCTGCAGGGATCGCGTCTTGCGCTTCCTGGCACCGCCTCAGACAGCGTTCCCGAAGAGATTAAGCAACAGCTGGAAGCGCTGGATACAGAATGGCACCAGCAGCACACCCGCTTCAGCGAGCAGCAAAAATGCCTCTTTATTCATAGCGACTGGTTAGGTCGCATCGAAGCCAGCCTGCAGGATGTCAGCGCGCAGATCAAACAGGCGCGTCAATGCTAACTCTGGATACGCTTAACGTCATGCTGGCCGTCAGCGAGGAAGGGTTGATCGAAGAGGTGGTGATTACCCTTCTGGCTTCGCCGCAGCTGGCAGCCTTCTTTGAAAAATTTCCGAAGCTTAAAAAAGCGATGACGGACGATCTCCCACGCTGGCGGGAAAACCTGCGTCAGCGGTTTAAAGAGACCGAAGTGCCTCCTGAGTTAACGGAAGAGGTAGCCTGTTACCAGCAGTGCCAGCGGCTCTCCACGTCGCAGTTTATCGTTCAGCTCCCGCAAACCCTGACGCTGCTCGATAACGTTCACTCGCCGTTCGCCAGCCAGGCCCGGGCGCTGGTCACGGATAACGCCACCTTTACCCCTGCTCTGCACACGCTCTTTTTACAGCGCTGGCGCCTCAGCCTGGTGGTGCAGGCCACAACCCTCAACCAGCAGTTGCTGGATGAAGAGCGTGAGCAACTGCTCAGCGAAGTGCAGGAACGCATGACCTTAAGCGGCCAGCTGGAGCAGGTGCTGGTGGAAAATGAGAACGCCGCCGGACGACTCTGGGATATGAGCGCCGGTCAGCTGCGGCGCGGGGACTATCAGCTGATCGTCAGGTACGGGGATTTTCTGGCGCAGCAGCCCGAGCTGATGAAGCTTGCAGAACAGCTGGGCCGCTCCAGGGAGGCAAAATCGGTCCCAAAGAAAGATGCCCCAATGGAAACTTTCCGCACCCTGGTGCGCGAACCGGCTACCGTGCCCGAGCAGGTCGACGGGCTCCAGCAGAGCGATGACATTTTGCGTCTGCTGCCGACGGAGCTGAGCACACTCGGGATGACCGAGCTGGAGTATGAATTTTACCGTCGGCTGGTGGAAAAGCAGCTCCTTACCTATCGCCTGCACGGCGAAGCCTGGCGTGAGAAAGTCAGCCAGCGGCCGGTCGTTCATCAGGATTTTGATGAACAGCCGCGCGGGCCATTCATTGTTTGCGTGGATACATCCGGATCGATGGGCGGGTTTAACGAGCAGTGTGCGAAGGCGTTCTGTCTGGCACTGATGCGCGTGGCGCTGGCCGATCGCCGTCGCTGCTTCATCATGCTTTTCTCCAGCGAAGTGGTGGGTTATGAACTGACGAACCAGCAGGGGCTCGAACAGGCGATCCGCTTTTTAAGCCAGCGTTTTCGCGGCGGTACCGATCTGGCCAGCTGTTTTCGCAGCATTGTGGAACGCATGCAGGGTGGCGACTGGTACGACGCTGACGCGGTGGTGATTTCTGATTTTATTGCCCAGCGGCTGCCGGATGATGTGGTCAGTAAAGTGAAGGAGTTGCAGCGGGTACATCAGCATCGTTTCCACGCGGTGGCTATGTCCGCCCATGGAAAACCCGGCATCATGCGCATCTTCGATCATATCTGGCGCTTTGATACCGGGTTACGTAGCCGCCTGCTCAGACGCTGGCAGCGTTAATTACAGAAGAGAGCCGACGCTTTCGCGTACCTGCTGCGGCCAGACCCCGCACTGAACCTGACCGATATGCGGCAACTGAAGCAGCAGCATAGTCAGGCGGGACTGGCCAATACCGCCGCCGATGGTCTGCGGCATTTCGCCACGCAGCAGCGCCTGATGCCACTCTAATGTGAGACGATCTTCATCACCGGTCACCGCCAGCTGGCGCTTGAGCGCGTCAGCATCCACGCGGATCCCCATAGAAGAGAGCTCGAACGCGTCTTCCAGCACCGGGTTCCAGACCAGAATATCGCCGTTCAGACCGGCATAGTCGCGCTCGCCCGGGGTGCTCCAGTCATCATAATCCGGCGCACGCACGTCGTGGCGTTTACCATCAGACAGTTTGCCGCCGATACCGATAAGGAACACCGCGCCCAGCTCTTTGGCGATCGCCCGTTCACGGCCTTTGGCATCCAGATCCGGGAAACGACTCAGCAGTTCCTGGCTGTGAACAAAGTGGATCGACTCCGGCAGAAACGGTGCCAGACCAAACTCTTTGCTTACGGCCGCTTCGGTGGCTTTGATCCCGGCATAGATCGCTTCAACGGTAGATTTCAGCGTCCCCACGTGACGCTCGCCATCCCCCATGACGCGTTCCCAGTCCCACTGGTCAACGTATACGGAATGAATGGGAGTCAGGCGGTCTTCATCGGGACGAAGGGCTTTCATGTGCGTGTAGAGCCCTTCGCCCGCGCTGAAGTCGTGTTGTCCCAAGGTTTGACGCTTCCATTTCGCAAGGGAATGAACCACTTCGAACTGGGCATCTGGCAGTGTTTTCACTTTTACCTGTACCGCTTTTTCGCATCCAGAGAGGTTATCCTGGGTCCCGTCACCCACGCGGCTAAGGATTGGAGCCTGGACTTCTATCAGCCCAAGCTTCTCTTCCAGCTGGCGGGAAAAATGGGATTTAACGAAACTGATCTGGCGTTGTTTTGCGATATAAGCGGTTTTCATTATTTATACTCCTGCGTCCTGTTGGTATTGATTAAGCAACAGAAATGCCACCTTATTCAATAACCCATCAACAAAAAGCCCACTTCACTTTTGATTCGTCAAAATAAGACGCTAGAATAGAGGGAATCATTAATCTTCATAAGAAAAAGCTATGGAAAATTATCAGATCGACAATCTCGACCGCGGCATTCTGGAGGCGCTAATGGCCAATGCCCGTACCGCCTACGCTGAACTGGCGAAACAGTTTGGCGTCAGCCCCGGCACCATTCATGTTCGCGTAGAAAAGATGAAACAGGCGGGGATCATTACCGGCGCGCGTATTGACGTCAGCCCTAAGCAGCTGGGTTATGACGTGTGCTGCTTCATTGGCATTATTCTTAAAAGCGCCAAAGACTATCCTTCTGCACTGGCGAAGCTGAACGCGCTGGATGAAGTCACCGAGGCCTACTACACCACCGGGCACTACAGCATCTTTATTAAAGTCATGTGCCGATCCATCGACGCCCTCCAGCAGGTACTTATCAACAAGATCCAAACAATCGATGAAATTCAGTCCACCGAGACACTGATCTCCCTGCAAAACCCGATCATGCGTACCATCCGCCCGTGATCGGGCAAATTCATTCCCACATTTTCCACAGGTAGATCCCAGCTCGTTCACAGCGTACAATGGCCGTCTCTTTATCTGAGCGAGCGATCAATGGCGGACATTACCCTTATCAGCGGCAGCACCCTTGGCGGTGCGGAATACGTAGCGGAACATCTGGCTGAAAAGCTGGAAGATGCGGGCTTTTCCACACAAACCCTGCACGGCCCGTTGCTTGAAGATCTCCCGACTGACGGGGTCTGGCTGCTGATTACCTCCACGCACGGCGCGGGCGATCTGCCGGATAACCTGCAACCTTTATATGACGAACTGCTGGAACAACAGCCTGACCTGTCAAACGTCCGTTTTGGCGCAGTGGGGATCGGCAGCCGTGAATATGACACTTTCTGCGGGGCTATCGAGAAAGTTGAAGCCGCTGTTACCGCATGTGGGGCAAAACAGTTGGGTGACACCCTCAAGATCAACATCCTCGATCATGACATTCCGGAAGATCCGGCTGAGATCTGGCTCGCGGAATGGAAAAATTTACTCAAAAACGATTAAAGATAGCGCGAACGGATGTGGATAACTCTGGTTAAAAGCTCGTATTAACCCGTAGTTATCCAAAGAACAACCGTAGCGCGGATTTTGACCTGTGTATAAAGTCGCGATCTGATCCCAGCTTATACTGGCCAGGATCACCGATCATTCACAGCAAACGATCCTTTCTAACTGCATGATCTTCTTTATGAGATCGGACTTATCCACACAGGTTCGCGATCCTAATAAGAGATCACAATAGAACAGATCTCTAAATAAAAAGATCTTCTTTTTAATAGCCCAGGATCCCAATGCTTTCTCGAAAGACTAAAGTTGAGTAGAATCCACGGCCCGGGCTTCAATCCATTTTCATACCGCTTTACGCGAGGCAGACCACCATGTTTTATCAGGATCCTTTTGACGTCATCATCATTGGCGGGGGTCACGCAGGCACTGAGGCCGCAATGGCCGCAGCGCGTATGGGTCAGCAGACCCTGCTTTTGACACACAATATCGACACGCTGGGACAAATGTCCTGTAATCCGGCGATTGGCGGCATTGGGAAAGGACACCTGGTAAAAGAAGTGGATGCACTTGGCGGCCTGATGGCGAAAGCGATCGATCATGCAGGCATCCAGTTTAGGATACTAAACGCGAGCAAAGGTCCCGCTGTGCGCGCGACCCGTGCGCAGGCAGACCGCGTGCTCTACCGTCAGGCGGTACGAACTGCCCTGGAGAACCAGCCGAATCTGATGATCTTCCAGCAGGCGGTTGAAGATCTTATCGTCGAGAACGATCGCGTCGTTGGCGCGGTGACCCAGATGGGCCTCAAATTCCGCGCGAAGGCCGTGGTGTTGACCGTGGGGACATTCCTTGATGGTAAAATACATATCGGTCTGGATAACTACAGCGGTGGCCGTGCCGGCGATCCGCCCTCTATCGCGCTGTCTCGCCGTCTGCGTGAACTGCCGCTGCGCGTCAGTCGCCTGAAAACCGGTACGCCTCCGCGTATTGATGCGCGCACCATTGATTTTAGCGTGCTGGCGCAACAGCACGGTGATAACCCAATGCCGGTCTTCTCGTTTATGGGCAATGCGGCGCAGCATCCGCAACAGGTCCCGTGCTACATCACGCATACCAACGAGAAAACCCACGATGTGATCCGCAATAACCTCGATCGCAGCCCAATGTATGCCGGCGTGATCGAAGGGATCGGCCCGCGCTACTGCCCGTCGATCGAAGACAAAGTGATGCGCTTCGCCGATCGTAACCAGCATCAGATCTTCCTTGAGCCTGAAGGGCTCACCTCGAACGAAATTTACCCGAACGGTATCTCCACCAGCCTGCCATTCGATGTTCAGATGCAAATTGTTCGTTCAATGCAGGGGATGGAGAACGCAAAAATCGTTCGCCCTGGCTACGCTATTGAGTACGATTTCTTCGATCCACGTGACCTGAAGCCAACCCTGGAGAGCAAATTCATCCACGGTCTGTTCTTCGCGGGCCAGATTAACGGTACCACCGGTTACGAAGAAGCGGCGGCACAGGGCCTACTTGCCGGTCTGAACGCTGCACGTTTCTCAGCCGAGAAAGAGGGCTGGGCGCCAGGCCGTTCTCAGGCCTATCTGGGCGTGCTGGTTGACGACCTCTGCACCCTGGGTACCAAAGAGCCGTACCGTATGTTTACTTCTCGCGCGGAATATCGCCTGATGCTGCGTGAAGATAACGCCGACCTGCGTCTGACCGAAATCGGCCGTGAGCTGGGTCTGGTGGATGACGAACGCTGGGCACGCTTCAACGAGAAACTGGAGCGTATCGAGCAGGAACGTCAGCGCCTGAAAACGACATGGGTTAATCCGCAGGCGGAAACAGCAGCTGAAGTGAACGCTCACTTAACTGCGCCGCTCTCTCGCGAAGCCAGCGGCGAAGATCTGCTGCGTCGCCCGGAAGTGACCTATGAAAATCTGGTGAAACTCACCGCGTTCGCGCCAGGCCTGGAAGACGCTGAAGCGGCAGAGCAGGTTGAAATTCAGGTGAAATACGAAGGTTACATCGCGCGTCAGCAGGATGAGATTGAAAAACAGCAGCGTAACGAAAATACGCTTCTGCCGGAAATGCTGGACTACCGTCAGGTGACAGGCCTTTCCAACGAAGTGATCGCCAAGCTGAACGATCATAAGCCGGTGTCGATCGGCCAGGCATCCCGTATCTCCGGTGTCACCCCCGCCGCGATTTCGATCCTGCTGGTGTGGCTGAAAAAGCAGGGCATGCTGCGCCGCAGCGCGTAACGTTTGAACATCGCCCGGTGGCGCTGCGCTTACCGGGCCTACTGAACCCGTAGGGCGGGTTAGCGAAGCGCCACCCGCCAGTTAGCATCTCAACAGGTATTCACCGTGCTCAATAAACTCTCTCGTCTGCTGGATCAGGCAGGTATTTCGCTCACCGATCACCAGAAAACTCAGCTGGTGGCCTATGTCGATATGCTGAACAAATGGAACAAAGCGTACAATCTGACGTCTGTTCGGGACCCTAACGAGATGCTGGTTCGCCATATTCTCGACAGCATCGTGGTGGCGCCGTATCTGAACGGTGAGCGTTTTATCGATGTGGGCACGGGCCCGGGTCTGCCGGGGATTCCGCTGTCGATTGTTCGTCCTGATAGCCATTTCACGCTACTGGACAGCCTTGGCAAGCGCGTGCGCTTTTTACGTCAGGTACAGCATGAGCTGAAGCTTGAGAACATCACCCCCGTGCAGAGCAGGGTAGAGGAGTTCCCTGCGGAGCCGCCGTTTGACGGGGTTATCAGCCGTGCCTTTGCTTCTCTTAATGACATGGTGAGCTGGTGTAAGCACTTACCGGCAGAGCATGGTCGTTTTTATGCGCTGAAAGGGCAGTTACCTGGCGAGGAAATTGAACAGCTTCCGGACGGTTTTGCGGTCGAGTCTATTGAGAAATTACACATTCCGCAGCTCGAAGGGGAGCGTCATCTGGTGATAATTAAGCCAAACAATTTTTAAAAAATTAATAAAAAATGTGGAATTTGTGCTGTTCTGACCATGTTAAAAAACAGCACAAGTCATGGGGATTTATCGGTGAGCCATTAACCTCTTTTTCACTAAGGGTTTTCTTACGGTTAACGTGGCGGCGGTTATTTTCCGTGAAGATAGTCATCTGTGAAAATATAAGTCTGCTAAAAGTGGAAGGCAGTAACCAGAACGCAATGTTAATTATTTATTAAGAATGTCAATAAAAGGTTTTTATTGTGTACCGGGCTGTTTTGAAAATAGTTAAGGTGTTTTGCGTTTAATTTCATAAAGATAAATTTTCACGATTTGCGCCTTTGATAAATACAACCTTATCGCAAATGTGTGTTTTGTGATCCCGTGCACGCTTTATCGCCAACGTTTTCGCGCTGTTTGCAGTTTTGGTCGAAGGTTGGTGCTTTGCGCGAAAGTTAAAAAATAGCGGTGGGGAAAAATATTTAAACATTTATTCACCTTTTCGCTACTTAATGTTTGAAATCACGGGTGCGCACCGTATAATTTGACCGCTTTTTGATGCTTGACTCTGAGCCTTAAAGGACGTTTTATACGACACGCGGCATACCTCGAAGGGAGCAGGAGTAAAAACGTGATGTCTGTGTCGCTCTTGAGTAGAAACGTTGCTCGTAAGCTTCTGTTCATTCAGTTTCTGGCTGTGATAGCAAGTGGACTGCTGTTTAGCCTCAAAGACCCCTTCTGGGGCATCTCCGCCGTGTGCGGGGGTTTGGCGGTTGTGCTGCCAAATGTGTTGTTTATGATTTTTGCCTGGCGTCATCAGGCGCATACACCCGCCAAAGGCCGCGTGGCCTGGTCCTTCGCCCTCGGCGAAGTGTGTAAGGTGTTGCTGACCTTTGCTCTACTGGTGATGGCGCTGGCGGTTTTGAAAGTGGTCTTCATGCCGCTGATAGCAACGTGGGTTTTGGTGCTGGTGGTACAAGTTCTGGCTCCAGCTGTAATCAATAACAAAGGGTAAAAGGCATCATGGCTTCAGAAAATATGACGCCGCAGGATTACATAGGTCACCATCTGAATAACCTTCAGCTGGACCTGCGTACATTCTCGCTGGTGGATCCACATAACCCCCCGGCCACCTTCTGGACGATCAACATCGACTCCATGTTCTTTTCGGTGGTTTTGGGTCTTCTGTTCCTGGCCATGTTCCGCGGTGTTGCTAAAAGAGCGACCAGCGGTGTACCAGGGAAATTCCAGACATTCATCGAAATGATCATCGGCTTCGTCCATGGCAGCGTCAAAGACATGTACCATGGTAAGAGCAAGCTGATTGCTCCGCTGGCCCTGACTGTGTTCGTTTGGGTCTTCCTGATGAACCTGATGGACCTGCTGCCTATCGATCTGCTGCCGTTTATCGGCGAGCACATCTTCGGCCTGCCTGCGCTGCGCGTGGTTCCGTCTGCTGACGTGAACATCACCCTGTCGATGGCGCTGGGCGTGTTTATCCTGATTCTTTTCTACAGCATCAAAATGAAAGGCGTAAGCGGCTTTGTGAAAGAGCTTACCTTGCAGCCGTTCAACCACTGGGCGTTTATTCCGGTCAACCTGATCCTGGAAGGCGTTAGCCTGCTGTCCAAACCTGTTTCACTGGGTCTGCGACTGTTCGGCAACATGTATGCGGGTGAGCTGATTTTCATTCTGATCGCGGGTCTTCTGCCGTGGTGGTCACAGTGGGTTCTGAATGTGCCGTGGGCCATTTTCCACATCCTGATCATTACGCTGCAAGCCTTTATCTTCATGGTTCTGACGATCGTCTATCTGTCGATGGCGTCTGAAGAGCACTGATTTTTTACCAACACTACTACGTTTTAATTGAAACAAACTGGAGACTGTCATGGAAAACCTGAATATGGATCTGCTGTACATGGCTGCCGCTGTGATGATGGGTCTGGCGGCTATCGGTGCTGCGATCGGTATCGGCATCCTCGGGGGCAAATTCCTGGAAGGCGCTGCGCGTCAACCTGATCTGATTCCTCTGCTGCGTACTCAGTTCTTTATCGTTATGGGTCTGGTGGATGCTATCCCAATGATCGCTGTAGGTCTGGGTCTGTACGTGATGTTTGCTGTCGCGTAGTAGTAGTTTTAAAACCCTAAGCCACAGAAATTAAAGAGGTATTGTGCTGTGAACATGAACGCAACAATCCTCGGCCAGGCCATCGCGTTTATTCTCTTTGTCTGGTTCTGCATGAAGTATGTATGGCCGCCTTTAATGGCTGCCATCGAAAAACGTCAGAAAGAAATTGCTGACGGTCTGGCTTCTGCAGAACGCGCTAAGAAAGATTTGGACCTTGCACAGGCCAACGCGACAGACCAGCTGAAAAAAGCGAAAGCGGAAGCTCAGGTTATCATCGAACAGGCTAACAAACGCCGTTCGCAGATCCTGGACGAAGCCAAAGCTGAAGCAGAACAGGAACGTACTAAGATCGTGACACAGGCTCAGGCTGAAATTGAAGCTGAGCGTAAACGTGCTCGTGAAGAACTGCGTAAGCAGGTTGCGATTCTGGCTGTTGCTGGCGCCGAGAAGATCATCGAACGTTCCGTGGATGAAGCTGCTAACAGCGACATCGTGGACAAACTTGTCGCTGAACTGTAAGGAGGGAGGGGCTGATGTCTGAATTTGTTACGGTAGCTCGCCCCTACGCCAAAGCAGCTTTTGACTTTGCTGTCGAACACCAAAATGTCGATCGCTGGCAGAATATGCTGGCGTTTGCCGCTGAGGTGACGAAAAACGAACAAATGGCCGAGTTGCTTTCCGGTGCGTTAGCACCTGAAACTCTCGCCGCGTCGTTTATCGCCGTGTGCGGAGAGCAACTGGATGCCAACGGCCAGAACCTGATCAAGGTGATGGCAGAAAATGGTCGTCTCCGTGTGCTCCCGGATGTTCTCGAGCAGTTTGAGCACTTACGTGCCCTTAGTGAAGCTACCGCTGAAGTTGAAGTCACTTCTGCGACTGAACTGAGTCATGAACAGCTTGCGAAAATTACCGCCGCGATGGAAAAACGTCTGTCACGCAAAGTTAAGCTGAATTGCAAAATCGATAAGTCTGTAATGGCAGGCGTAATCATCCGCTCGGGTGATATGGTCATTGATGGCAGCGTACGCGGCCGTCTTGAGCGCCTTGCAGACGTCTTGCAGTCTTAAGGGGACTGGAGCATGCAACTGAATTCCACCGAAATCAGCGAACTGATCAAGCAGCGCATTGCTCAGTTCAATGTTGTGAGCGAAGCTCACAACGAAGGTACTATTGTTTCTGTAAGTGACGGTGTTATCCGCATCCACGGCCTGGCCGATTGTATGCAGGGTGAGATGATTTCCCTGCCGGGTAACCGTTACGCTATCGCACTGAACCTGGAGCGCGACTCCGTAGGTGCCGTTGTGATGGGTCCATACGCTGACCTCGCCGAAGGCATGAAGGTTAAGTGTACTGGCCGTATTCTGGAAGTGCCGGTTGGCCGTGGCCTGCTGGGTCGCGTTGTTAACACCCTGGGTGCGCCAATCGACGGTAAAGGTCCGGTTGAGCACGATGGCTTCTCCCCAATCGAAGTTATCGCACCAGGCGTTATCGACCGTCAGTCCGTAGATCAGCCTGTTCAGACAGGTTATAAGTCCGTTGATGCCATGATCCCAATCGGTCGTGGTCAGCGTGAACTGATCATCGGTGACCGTCAGACCGGTAAAACCGCGATGGCAATCGACGCCATCATCAACCAGCGTGATTCCGGCATCAAATGTGTGTACGTGGCCATCGGCCAGAAAGCGTCCACCATTTCTAACGTGGTTCGTAAACTGGAAGAGCACGGCGCACTGGCTAACACCATTGTTGTTGTGGCGACTGCTTCTGAATCTGCTGCACTGCAATACCTGGCACCATACGCCGGTTGCGCAATGGGCGAATACTTCCGTGACCGCGGTGAAGATGCGCTGATCGTATACGATGACCTGTCTAAACAGGCTGTTGCTTATCGTCAGGTTTCCCTGCTGCTCCGTCGTCCACCTGGACGTGAAGCGTTCCCTGGCGACGTATTCTACCTCCACTCTCGTCTGCTGGAGCGTGCTTCCCGCGTTAACGCGGAATACGTCGAGAACTTCACCAAAGGTGAAGTGAAGGGTAAAACGGGCTCTCTGACCGCGCTGCCGATCATTGAAACCCAGGCGGGTGACGTTTCTGCGTTCGTTCCGACCAACGTAATCTCCATTACCGATGGTCAGATCTTCCTGGAAACCAACCTGTTTAACTCCGGTATTCGTCCGGCAGTTAACCCGGGTATCTCCGTATCCCGTGTTGGTGGTGCTGCTCAGACCAAGATCATCAAGAAACTGTCCGGTGGTATCCGTACCGCGCTGGCACAGTATCGTGAACTGGCTGCGTTCTCTCAGTTCGCATCCGATCTGGACGAAGCAACCCGTAAACAGCTGAGCCACGGTCAGAAAGTGACCGAGCTGCTGAAGCAGAAACAGTACGCACCAATGTCTGTTGCTCAGCAGGGCCTGGTACTGTTCGCGGCTGAACGCGGTTACCTCGAAGATGTGGAACTGGCGAAAATCGGTAGCTTCGAAGCCGCTCTGCTGGCTTACGCTGACCGTGATCACGCTCCGCTGATGCAAGAGATCAACCAGACCGGTGGCTATAACGACGAAATCGAAGGCAAGCTGAAAGCTATCCTCGATTCCTTCAAAGCAACCCAATCCTGGTAATCGTCCGGCGGCTTGTCTCAGGACAAGCCGCCTGGCATTGAGGAGAAGCTCATGGCCGGCGCAAAAGAGATACGTAGTAAGATCGCAAGCGTCCAGAACACGCAAAAGATCACTAAAGCGATGGAGATGGTCGCCGCTTCCAAAATGCGTAAATCGCAGGATCGCATGGCGGCCAGCCGTCCTTATGCAGAAACCATGCGCAAAGTGATTGGTCACCTTGCAAACGGTAATCTGGAATATAAGCACCCTTACCTGGAAGAACGCGACGTTAAGCGCGTGGGCTACCTGGTGGTGTCGACCGACCGTGGTCTGTGTGGCGGCTTGAACATTAACCTGTTCAAAAAACTGCTGGCGGATATGAAAGCATGGTCTGAAAAAGGCGTTCAGTGCGATCTCGCATTGATCGGCTCTAAAGGCGTCTCTTTCTTTAACTCCGTTGGTGGCAACATTGTCGCTCAGGTGACCGGTATGGGTGATAACCCGTCCCTGTCCGAACTGATCGGCCCGGTTAAAGTGATGTTGCAGGCTTATGATGAAGGCCGTCTGGACAGACTGTACGTTGTCAGCAACAAATTCATTAACACCATGTCTCAGGTTCCAACGCTCACTCAGATGCTGCCGTTACCGGCATCAGAAGATGACGAGCTGAAGCAAAAAGCCTGGGATTACCTGTATGAACCCGATCCGAAACCGCTGCTGGATACCCTGCTGCGTCGTTACGTTGAATCACAGGTTTATCAGGGCGTTGTAGAAAACCTGGCCAGCGAGCAGGCCGCACGAATGGTGGCGATGAAAGCCGCGACCGATAATGGCGGCAGCCTGATTAAAGAGCTGCAGTTGGTTTACAACAAAGCTCGTCAGGCCAGCATTACTCAGGAACTCACCGAGATCGTCTCGGGGGCCGCCGCGGTTTAACCAGGTTTACGAATTACGTAGAGGATTCAAGATGGCTACTGGAAAGATTGTCCAGGTAATCGGCGCCGTGGTGGACGTCGAGTTCCCTCAGGACGCCGTACCACGCGTGTACGACGCGCTTGAGGTACAGAATGGTAACGAGAGCCTGGTGCTGGAAGTTCAGCAGCAGCTCGGCGGCGGTATCGTGCGTACCATCGCGATGGGTTCTTCCGACGGTCTGCGTCGTGGTCTGGAAGTAAAAGACCTTGAGCATCCGATCGAAGTCCCGGTAGGTAAAGCTACACTGGGTCGTATCATGAACGTATTGGGTCAACCAATCGACATGAAAGGCGACATCGGTGAAGAAGAGCGTTGGGCTATCCACCGCGCGGCACCTTCCTACGAAGAGCTGTCCAGCTCTCAGGAACTGCTGGAAACCGGCATCAAAGTTATCGACCTGATGTGTCCGTTTGCGAAGGGCGGTAAAGTGGGTCTGTTCGGTGGTGCGGGTGTAGGTAAAACCGTAAACATGATGGAGCTGATCCGTAACATCGCGATCGAGCACTCCGGTTACTCCGTATTTGCGGGCGTAGGTGAACGTACTCGTGAGGGTAACGACTTCTACCACGAAATGACCGACTCCAACGTTCTGGACAAAGTATCCCTGGTTTACGGTCAGATGAACGAGCCACCAGGAAACCGTCTGCGCGTTGCGCTGACTGGCCTGACGATGGCTGAGAAGTTCCGTGACGAAGGCCGTGACGTTCTGCTGTTCGTCGATAACATCTATCGTTACACCCTGGCCGGTACGGAAGTATCTGCACTGCTGGGTCGTATGCCTTCAGCGGTAGGTTATCAGCCGACTCTGGCGGAAGAGATGGGTGTTCTTCAGGAACGTATCACCTCTACCAAAACCGGTTCTATCACCTCCGTTCAGGCGGTATACGTACCTGCGGATGACTTGACTGACCCATCTCCAGCCACCACCTTTGCGCACTTAGATGCAACCGTGGTACTGAGCCGTCAGATCGCGTCTCTGGGTATCTACCCGGCCGTTGACCCGCTGGACTCCACCAGCCGTCAGCTGGATCCACTGGTTGTTGGTCAGGAACACTACGACACCGCGCGTGGCGTACAGTCCCTGCTGCAGCGTTACCAGGAACTGAAAGACATCATCGCCATCCTGGGTATGGATGAACTGTCTGAAGAAGACAAACTGGTGGTAGCACGTGCGCGTAAGATCCAGCGCTTCCTGTCCCAGCCGTTCTTCGTTGCGGAAGTATTCACCGGTTCTCCAGGTAAATACGTTTCCCTGAAAGACACCATCCGTGGCTTTAAAGGCATCATGGAAGGCGAATACGATCACCTGCCAGAGCAGGCGTTCTACATGGTTGGTTCCATCGAAGAAGCTGTGGAAAAAGCCAAAAAACTTTAACGCCTTAATCGGAGGGTGATATGGCAATGACTTACCACCTGGACGTCGTCAGCGCAGAGCAACAAATGTTCTCTGGTCTGGTCGAGAAAATCCAGGTAACGGGTAGTGAAGGTGAGCTGGGTATTTTCCCGGGTCACGCACCGCTGCTCACCGCCATTAAGCCTGGTATGATCCGCATCGTTAAACAGTTCGGTCACGAAGAGTTTATCTATCTGTCCGGCGGCATTCTTGAAGTGCAGCCTGGCAGTGTGACCGTTCTGGCCGATACCGCTATTCGTGGCCAGGATCTCGACGAAGCGCGAGCCCTGGAATCGAAGCGTAAGGCTGAAGAGCACATTAGCAGCTCTCATGGTGACGTGGATTACGCTCAGGCGTCTGCGGAGCTGGCCAAAGCGATCGCGAAACTGCGCGTTATCGAGTTGACCAAAAAAGCGATGTAACACCGGCTTGAAAAGCACAAAAGCCAGTCTGGATCCCAGGCTGGCTTTTTTTTTGGCGCTTAATTCATGATGAAAAAGATGTAGAATTTTAAGCATCAAACGTTTTTACTTCTCACTCAAACTACCGTCAGGATGCGTATGTCAAACAGTGCGATGAGCGTGGTGATCCTTGCCGCAGGCAAAGGTACCCGCATGTATTCCGATCTGCCTAAAGTGCTTCATACACTGGCAGGAAAGCCAATGGTGCAGCATGTTATTGATGCCGCTAATGAATTGGGCGCCCGTCAGGTTCACCTGGTCTACGGCCACGGTGGCGATCTGCTTAAAAAGACGCTAAGCGACGACAAGCTCAACTGGGTACTTCAGGCTGAACAGCTGGGTACTGGTCATGCAATGCAGCAGGCCGCACCGTTCTTTGCGGATGACGAAGACATTCTGATGCTGTACGGCGACGTCCCGCTGATCGCTACCGATACGCTGACGCGTCTGCGCGATGCCAAACCGCAAGGCGGTATTGGTTTGTTAACCGTCGTGCTGGACGATCCAACCGGCTACGGTCGAATTACCCGTGAAAACGGCAACGTAACGGGGATCGTTGAACACAAAGATGCCAGCGACGAACAGCGCGAGATTCAGGAGATCAACACCGGTATCCTGATTGCTAATGGTGCTGATTTAAAACGCTGGTTGTCGAAACTCAACAACAACAACGCGCAGGGTGAATACTACATCACCGACATTATTGCGATGGCGTACCAGGAAGGGCGCGAGATTGTGGCGGTACAACCGGCACGTATCAGCGAAACCGAAGGGGTGAACAACCGTCTTCAACTTTCCCGCCTTGAGCGCGTTTATCAGTCCGAACAGGCCGAGAAACTCCTTCTGGCTGGCGTGATGCTGCGCGATCCGGCACGTTTCGACCTGCGTGGCACGTTATCTCACGGGCGCGACGTTGAAATTGATACTAACGTTATCCTGGAAGGTCATGTCACGCTGGGCAACCGCGTCAAAATTGGTGCTGGCTGCGTGATTAAAAACAGCGTCATCGGTGACGATTGCGAAATTAGCCCCTACAGCGTGGTGGAAGATGCCCGTCTGGATGCGGCTTGTACCATTGGCCCGTTTGCACGTCTGCGTCCTGGCGCTGAGCTGCTGGAAGGCGCTCACGTGGGTAACTTCGTTGAGATGAAAAAAGCGCGTCTGGGTAAAGGCTCAAAAGCCGGTCATTTAACCTATCTGGGCGACGCGGAAATTGGTGACAACGTCAATATTGGCGCAGGCACAATCACCTGTAACTATGACGGCGCGAATAAGTTTAAAACCATCATCGGTAATGATGTGTTCGTTGGCTCCGACACCCAGCTGGTGGCACCGGTGACCGTGGGTAACGGCGTAACGATTGCTGCCGGAACGACGGTGACACGTGACGTCGCGGATAACGAGCTGGTATTAAGCCGCGTACCGCAGGTACACAAGCAGGGCTGGAAACGCCCGGTGAAGAAAAAGTAACAACAAGGCGGGTGGCGCTACGCTTACCCGCCCTACGATTGAGTAGGCCTGATAAGGCGTAGCCGTCATCAGGCAAACCCGGGTGAGGAGGTAAATATATATCTCCCCCCACAGGCAGTACCCATAAAAATAACCCCACTCTCTACAAGGCTCGGGGCGCCCGGAAAGGGCAAATACAGGTCAGCGACAACGCAGGCATCATGCCTAAATTCGGAATCTAAAATTATGTGTGGAATTGTTGGCGCAGTTGCGCAGCGTGATATTGCTGAAATCCTTCTCGAAGGTTTACGTCGTCTGGAATACCGTGGTTACGACTCTGCCGGTCTGGCTGTTGTCGATGCAGAAGGTCATATGACCCGTCTGCGCCGTCTCGGTAAAGTGCAGATGCTGGCCCAGGCCGCGGAAGAACATCCACTGCACGGTGGTACCGGTATTGCGCACACCCGCTGGGCGACGCACGGCGAACCGTCAGAAGGCAACGCGCACCCGCATGTGTCTGAACACATCGTGGTGGTGCATAACGGCATTATCGAAAACCACGAACCGCTGCGCGAAGAACTGAAAGCGCGTGGCTATACCTTCGTCTCTGAAACCGACACCGAAGTGATTGCTCACCTGGTGCACTGGGAGCTGGAGCAGGGCGGTACACTGCGTGACGCGGTGCTGCGTGCTATCCCTCAGCTGCGCGGTGCGTACGGTACGGTGATCATGGACTCCCACGACCCGTCCACGCTGCTGGCCGCGCGTTCCGGTAGTCCAATGGTTATCGGTCTGGGCATGGGTGAAAACTTTATCGCCTCTGACCAGCTGGCACTGCTGCCGGTGACCCGTCGCTTTATCTTCCTGGAAGAGGGCGATATCGCGGAAGTGACCCGCCGCAGCGTGACCGTATTCGATACCAAAGGCGAGCAGGTGAAACGCCAGGAGATCGAATCTAACCTGCAGTACGACGCGGGCGACAAAGGCGCTTATCGTCACTACATGCAGAAAGAGATTTACGAGCAGCCAAACGCCATCAAAAATACCCTAACCGGGCGCATTAGCCACGGTGAAGTGGATCTGAGCGAGCTGGGTGCTAACGCGAACGAACTGCTCAGCAAGGTTGAGCACATTCAGATCGTAGCCTGCGGTACCTCCTACAACTCCGGTATGGTCTCTCGTTACTGGTTTGAATCCCTGGCGGGCGTGCCGTGCGACGTCGAAATCGCCTCGGAATTCCGCTACCGCAAATCCGCGGTGCGTCGCAACAGCCTGATGATCACCCTTTCTCAGTCTGGTGAAACGGCAGATACTCTGGCCGCGCTGCGTCTCTCAAAAGAGCTGGGTTACCTGGGCTCTCTGGCCATCTGTAACGTTCCGGGTTCTTCGCTGGTGCGTGAATCCGATCTGGCGCTGATGACTAAAGCCGGCACTGAAATCGGCGTGGCCTCTACCAAAGCGTTTACTACTCAGCTGACGGTTCTGCTGATGCTGGTGGCGAAACTGGCGCGTCTGAAAGGTGAAGATACCTCTGTTGAGCATGACATCGTTCATGGTCTGCAGGCGCTGCCGAGCCGTATTGAGCAGATGCTCTCCCAGGACAAACGCATTGAGCGGCTTTCGGAAGATTTCTCTGACAAACATCACGCCCTGTTCCTGGGCCGTGGCGATCAGTATCCGATTGCGCTGGAAGGCGCGCTGAAACTGAAAGAGATCTCTTACATCCACGCTGAAGCCTATGCGGCAGGCGAGCTGAAACACGGTCCGCTGGCGCTGATTGATGCTGATATGCCGGTCATCGTTGTAGCCCCTAACAACGAACTGCTGGAAAAACTGAAATCTAACATCGAAGAAGTGCGCGCCCGCGGTGGTGTCCTGTACGTCTTCGCCGACAAAGATGCCGGTTTTGTCAGCAACGACAACATGCACATCATCGAGATGCCGCATGTAGAAGAGGTCATCGCCCCGATCTTCTACACCGTTCCGCTGCAGCTGCTGGCCTATCACGTTGCGCTGATCAAAGGCACTGACGTTGACCAGCCGCGTAACCTGGCGAAATCTGTCACCGTAGAATAATCCCTCCAGGCTCCACCTTCGGGTGGAGCTTTTTTACCCCGCCTGGTTTGTTTTTAATCAATCCTTTCACGTTTTTATTGATGACAATTTGTCATCTTCAGCTACTTTTTCAGTGTCACATAAAGAAAATATTTCTGAAAATGTCTTGTCATAAATGCGGCTAACACGATGAAAATTAAGCTTTCTTTTGCTGGTTTTTAAGTGAAATTTCCATTGTCATAAAACTGTCATAATTCGTACATTTATCTGTCACCTGTTTGTCCTATTTTGCTCATCGTAGCCACTAAACAACGATTTACGAAAATCTTGCAGGAGACATTATGAAAGTTATGCGTACCACTGTCGCAACTGTTGTCGCCGCGACCTTATCTCTGAGCGCGTTCTCTGTATTTGCAGAAGCAAGCCTGACTGGCGCTGGTGCAACCTTCCCTGCGCCGGTGTATGCCAAATGGGCGGATACCTACCAGAAAGAAACCGGTAACAAGGTTAACTATCAGGGTATCGGCTCCTCCGGTGGCGTGAAACAAATTACCGCTAACACGGTTGATTTCGGCGCATCAGATGCTCCGCTGTCTGATGACAAACTGGCTCAGGAAGGCCTGTTCCAGTTCCCTACCGTGATCGGTGGTGTGGTTCTGGCTATCAACCTGCCGGGCGTGAAGTCAGGTGAGCTGGTGCTGGACGGCAAAACGCTGGGTGACATCTACCTGGGCAAAATCAAAAAATGGGATGACGAAGCGATCGCTAAACTCAACCCTGGCCTGAAGCTGCCTTCTCAGAACATCGCTGTGGTTCGCCGCGCGGACGGTTCCGGTACCTCTTTCGTCTTTACCAGCTACCTGGCAAAAGTGAACGAAGAGTGGAAATCTAAAGTTGGTTCCGGCTCTACTGTTAACTGGCCAACCGGTCTGGGCGGTAAAGGGAACGACGGCATCGCTGCGTTCGTACAGCGTCTGCCAGGTTCAATTGGCTACGTAGAGTATGCGTACGCGAAGCAGAACAACCTGTCCTACACCAAACTGGTTTCTGCCGACGGCAAACCGGTTAGCCCGACCGAAGAGAACTTTGCCAACGCCGCGAAAGGCGCTGACTGGAGCAAATCTTTCGCTCAGGACCTGACTAACCAGAAAGGCGAAGGTGCGTGGCCAATCACCTCTACCACCTTCATTCTGGTCCACAAAGAGCAGAAGAAACCTGAGCAGGGCGCTGAAGTGCTGAAGTTCTTCGACTGGGCGTACAAAAACGGTGGCAAACAGGCTAACGCTCTGGACTACGCTACCCTGCCGGACAACGTGGTTGAGCAGATCCGTGCTGCATGGAAGACCAACGTCAAAGACAGCAGCGGTAAAGCGCTGTACTAACAGGATATATTTAACGAAGATGGCGGGTGGCGCTGCGCTTACCCGCCCTACGGTTTACTCTGTAGGCCCGGTAAGCGTCAGCGCCACCGGGCATATTCGTAAAAACGTCTCAAACAGAAGAGTAATTTATGGCTGCAACCAAGCCTGCATTTAACCCTCCGGGTAAAAAAGGTGACATGATTTTCAGCGCGCTGGTCAAACTGGCTGCGCTGATTGTGCTATTGCTGCTGGGCGGCATTATCGTGTCCCTGATTTTCTCCTCCTGGCCGAGCATTCAGAAATTCGGTTTCTCCTTCCTGTGGAGTAAAGAGTGGGATGCGCCGAACGATATCTACGGTGCACTGGTGCCGATTTACGGTACGCTGGTGACCTCGTTCATCGCCCTGCTGATTGCGGTTCCGGTAAGCTTCGGTATTGCCCTGTTCCTGACGGAGCTGGCGCCGGGCTGGCTGCGTCGTCCACTGGGGATCGCCATCGAACTGCTGGCGGCCATTCCAAGTATCGTATACGGCATGTGGGGCCTGTTTATCTTTGCGCCGCTGTTCGCCACGTACTTCCAGGAGCCGGTGGGTAATGTCCTCTCTGCCATTCCGTTTGTGGGGGCCCTGTTTTCTGGCCCGGCTTTCGGTATCGGTATTCTGGCGGCAGGTGTGATCCTCGCCATCATGATTATTCCGTACATTGCGGCGGTCATGCGCGATGTCTTCGAACAAACGCCGGTGATGATGAAAGAGTCGGCCTATGGCATCGGCTGCACTACCTGGGAAGTGATCTGGCGCATTGTCCTTCCGTTCACCAAAAATGGGGTGATCGGGGGCGTGATGCTGGGCTTAGGTCGTGCGCTGGGTGAAACCATGGCGGTCACCTTTATTATCGGTAACACCTATCAGCTCGACAGCGCTTCGCTCTATATGCCGGGTAACAGCATTACCTCTGCGCTGGCGAATGAATTTGCCGAAGCGGAATCAGGTCTGCACGTCGCAGCGCTGATGGAACTGGGGCTGATTCTGTTCGTTATCACCTTCATCGTTCTGGCGATTTCCAAGCTGATGATTATGCGCCTCGCTAAAAATGAGGGGGCACGCTAATGGCAACTCTCGAAATGCAAGCTACCGCTGAGCTGGCGGAATCCCGCCGTAAAATGCAGGCCAGACGCCGCATGAAAAACCGCATTGCGCTGACGCTCTCAATGGCGACGATGGCGTTCGGTCTGTTCTGGCTGGTCTGGATCCTGTTCTCCACCGTCGTGCGCGGAATTGACGGGATGTCACTGTCGCTGTTCACCGAAATGACGCCGCCGCCGAACACGGCGGGTGGTGGTCTGGCGAATGCCCTGGCGGGCAGCGGTTTGCTGATCCTGTGGGCGACGGTTTTTGGTACGCCGCTCGGCATCATGGCGGGTATCTACCTGGCGGAATACGGTCGTAAATCCTTGCTGGCGGAAGTCATTCGTTTCATTAACGACATCCTGCTCTCGGCCCCGTCTATCGTGGTGGGCCTGTTTGTGTACACCGTCGTGGTGGCGCAGATGGAACACTTCTCCGGCTGGGCGGGTGTGATTGCCCTTGCGCTGCTGCAGGTACCGATTGTTATCCGTACCACCGAGAACATGCTGAAACTGGTGCCGGACAGCCTGCGTGAAGCGGCTTACGCGCTGGGTACGCCGAAATGGAAGATGATCTCGGCGATTACATTAAAAGCGTCCGTCTCCGGGATCATGACCGGTATCCTGCTGGCGGTGGCTCGTATTGCGGGTGAAACGGCGCCGCTGCTGTTTACGTCTCTCTCCAACCAGTTCTGGAGCACGGACATGATGCAGCCGATCGCCAACCTGCCGGTGACGATCTTTAAATTTGCGATGAGCCCATTCGCGGAATGGCAGCAGCTGGCCTGGGCCGGGGTGCTGATCATTACCCTTTGCGTACTGTTGCTGAACATTCTGGCGCGCGTCATTTTCGCGAAGAAGAAACACGGTTAATTTTTTACGGCGCGGCAGATCGCGGCGCCGAATGAGGAAATGAGTCAATGAGTATGGTTGATACTGCCCCGGGTAAGATTCAGGTTCGTGATTTGAACTTCTACTACGGCAAATTCCATGCCCTGAAGAACATCAACCTGGATATCGCGAAGAACCAGGTCACGGCATTTATCGGTCCGTCTGGATGTGGAAAATCCACGCTGCTGCGTACCTTTAACAAAATGTATTCACTCTATCCGGAGCAGCGCGCTGAAGGTGAAATCATCCTGGATGGGGAAAATATTCTGACCCAGGCTCAGGATATCGCCCTGCTGCGCGCCAAAGTGGGGATGGTGTTCCAGAAACCCACGCCGTTCCCGATGTCCATTTATGACAACATCGCCTTTGGCGTGCGCCTGTTTGAAAAACTCTCCCGCGCCGATATGGATGAGCGCGTGCAGTGGGCTTTGACCAAGGCCGCATTATGGAACGAAACCAAAGATAAGTTGCACCAGAGCGGTTACTCTCTCTCCGGTGGTCAGCAGCAGCGTCTGTGCATTGCGCGTGGTATCGCGATTCGCCCGGAAGTGCTGTTGCTGGATGAGCCATGTTCAGCGTTGGACCCGATCTCAACCGGTCGTATTGAAGAACTCATTACTGAGCTGAAGCAGGATTACACCGTGGTTATCGTGACCCATAACATGCAGCAGGCTGCGCGTTGTTCCGATCACACGGCATTTATGTATCTGGGCGAGCTGATTGAGTTCAGTAACACGGACGATCTGTTCACCAAGCCCGCGAAGAAACAAACCGAAGATTATATTACTGGCCGCTACGGTTGATTTGCCTCAGTGCATGTGGAGAAACCATGGACAACCTCAATCTTAATAAACACATTTCAGGCCAGTTCAACGCAGAGCTGGAAAGTATTCGCACGCAGGTGATGACCATGGGTGGCATGGTTGAGCAGCAGCTTTCGGATGCGATTACGGCAATGCATAACCAGGACAGCGAGCTGGCGAAGCGCGTCATAGAAGGCGACAAAAACGTCAATATGATGGAAGTGGCTATCGATGAAGCCTGCGTGCGCATTATCGCGAAACGTCAGCCGACCGCGAGCGATCTGCGTCTGGTGATGGCCATCATCAAAACCATCGCCGAGCTGGAACGTATTGGTGACGTGGCGGATAAAATCTGCCGCACGGCGCTGGAGAAGTTCTCTCAGCAGCACCAGCCGCTGCTGGTGAGCCTGGAGTCGCTGGGTCGCCACACCGTGCAGATGCTGCACGACGTGCTGGATGCCTTTGCGCGTATGGATCTTGACGAAGCGGTGCGTATCTACCGTGAAGACAAGAAAGTCGACCAGGAGTATGAAGGCATTGTGCGCCAGCTGATGACCTACATGATGGAAGATTCACGCACGATTCCAAGCGTACTGACGGCCCTGTTCTGCGCGCGCTCTATTGAGCGTATCGGTGACCGCTGCCAGAACATTTGTGAATACATTTTCTACTTCGTGAAAGGTCAGGACTTCCGTCACGTGGGCGGCGACGAGCTGGACAAGCTGCTGGCGGGTAAAGATCCGAAAGAGTAATACAGGTGAATATGCCCGGTGGCACTGCGCTTACCGGGCCTGCGAACCCTGTAGGCCGGATAAGCGTTAGCGCCATCCGGCTTTGTTTTTTCAGCGAGTAATATTCCAACCGCGTGCTTTCCACAACGCCGGCAACTGCGCCAGATCGGTAAAAGTCGTCACTTTTGGATGATCGATCGGCTTGTTGTGCGGGTCGGCGCAGAAGTAAAACACCTCCATCCCCGCATCAATCCCCGACTGCGCGCCCGCAGAGGAGTCGTCCACCAGAATGCAGTTTTCTACATTCACGTTCATCGCTTTTGCCGCATGGAACATCAGCGCCGGATCGGGCTTCCAGCGCTGGATATCGTAGCCGCTGAACAGCTTTTCCGGGAAATGGTGCAACATCTCAAGCTTGCCGAGCGAGTGCTGCATTTTGCTGACCGGTCCGTTAGACACCACGCAGATTGGCACCGTCACGGCATCCAGCAGTGCGTTTGCCCCCGGAATGACTTCCAGCTCTGAATCGAACAGGCGAGCGACCTCGGCGCGGTACACCGGTTCCAGATCCGCTTTCGCCAGGTCGACATCGTGTTCTTCGTTAATGATGTCGATGATCTCGTAGAGCTTCACGCCCTTAAAGCGTTTAAACACCTCTTCGAGCGCCAGCGTAATGCCAAATTCCTGGAACATGGTGACATACGCGCGGGAACAAATGACCTCACTGTCGACCAGCGTACCGTCGCAGTCGAAAAATACCGCTTCAATTCCGGACATGCCTTTCCCTTTTAACAAGTTTAACGTTTACGTACCGCCGTTTACCGGAACGCAATCGTTGCCGTATAAGCAAAATCAATGAAAAAAGTATCACGTAACCGCCACTATTGTCGCATTTTGGTATAGGATAGCGACGAATTTTCCCTCCTTGTTCGGAAATTGATGATGAGTCAACAACACACTACCCAGACATCTGGTCAGGGTCTGCTTGAGCGCGTGTTTAAACTGCGCGAGCACGGCACGACGGCACGCACCGAAGTGATCGCCGGTTTCACCACCTTCCTGACGATGGTTTATATCGTTTTTGTTAACCCACAAATTCTGGGCGTTGCTGGCATGGATACCAGCGCCGTCTTTGTGACCACCTGTTTGATCGCTGCACTGGGCAGCATTCTGATGGGCGTGTTCGCTAACCTGCCGGTCGCACTGGCACCGGCGATGGGTCTGAACGCCTTCTTCGCCTTCGTTGTTGTTCAGGCGATGGGGCTGCCGTGGCAGGTGGGTATGGGCGCCATCTTCTGGGGCGCGGTTGGCCTGCTGCTGCTGACCATTTTCCGCGTGCGTTACTGGATGATTGCGAACATTCCTGTGAGCCTGCGCGTGGGCATCACCAGCGGTATCGGTCTGTTTATCGGGATGATGGGGTTGAAAAACGCCGGTGTCATCGTGGCGAACCCGGAAACGCTGGTGAGCATTGGTCACCTGACCTCTCATAACGTCCTGCTGGGCGTGCTGGGCTTCTTTATCATCGCTATCCTTGCGTCCCGCAATATTCATGCGGCGGTGCTGGTCTCCATCGTGGTGACCACGCTGCTGGGCTGGATGCTGGGTGACGTTCACTATAACGGCATCGTCTCCGCGCCACCGAGCGTCTCAACCGTTGTTGGCCATGTCGATCTGGCGGGTTCCCTGAACCTGGGCCTGGCGGGCGTGATTTTCTCCTTCATGCTGGTGAACCTGTTCGACTCCTCCGGTACGCTGATCGGCGTGACCGACAAGGCGGGTCTGGCAGATGAAAAAGGCAAATTCCCGCGCATGAAGCAGGCGCTGTTTGTGGACAGTATCTCCTCTGTGACCGGCTCATTTATCGGGACCTCGTCTGTTACCGCTTACATCGAATCCTCTTCCGGGGTGTCTGTGGGTGGCCGTACCGGTCTGACGGCGGTTGTGGTGGGTATTCTGTTCCTGCTGGTGATCTTCCTCTCGCCGCTGGCGGGTATGGTTCCTCCGTACGCGGCGGCGGGTGCGCTGATCTACGTGGGGGTGCTGATGACCTCCAGCCTGTCGCGCGTGAAGTGGGATGATTTAACCGAAGCGGTGCCAGCGTTTATTACCGCCGTGATGATGCCATTCAGCTTCTCGATTACCGAAGGTATCGCGCTGGGCTTTATCTCTTACTGCGTAATGAAGATCGGTACCGGCCGTTTCCGCGATCTCAGCCCGTGCGTCATCGTTGTCGCGCTGCTGTTTGTACTGAAGATTGTGTTTATTGACGCGCACTAAGGTGCGGTTTGTGGTGTCAGGTGGCGCTTCGCTTACCTGACCTACTGACGAGTGTAGGCCCGGTAAGCGCTAGCGCCACCGGGCTTTTTTATCAGGCTTTAACCCGCTTAATATAATCCCCAAACGCCGTCAGCTGGCCAGAGAGATGGTCACGCGTGCTCTGATCCACCACTTCACCCGTCTGTGGGTCGACCTTGTTCTGAATCACTCCGCCCATAAATTCCGGCTTGTTCATCACCATTGCATCCAGGAAAACCAGGATCTGGCGCAGATGATACTGGCAACGTGCGCCGCCAATCGCCCCCATAGAGCTGGTCTGGATCAGTACCGGCTTACCTGAAAGCGGCTGTTCCGGCAGACGGGATAACCAGTCAATGGCGTTTTTCAGACCACCCGGAACCGAGTAGTTATATTCCGGGGTGACGATGACCACACCGTCGGCCTGGCGGATCTGCTCTGCCAGCGCTTCCACGCTCTGCGGGAAACCCTCCTCCTGCTGTACGTCTGCATCATAAAGCGGGATATCGCCGATAGACGGCAGGGCGCTTATCTCCATACCTGCGGGTGCCAGCTGCGGCAGCGTGCGGGCAACCATCCCATTAAACGAACCTTTGCGCAGGCTTCCCAGTAACGTAACGACTTTCAACGTATCAGACATGATTACTCCTGTTTCATCATGATGACCCTGAATGGATCAGCTAAGAGTGTATGCTTTTTCTGCCGGTAAACTGGTTAATCGCATCAGGCGTGCGGCGGGCTCGTTGGCGCGCTCGGGCACATCAGGAAGGCTACGCCATCCCTGCTGACTGTCAAATTCCCAGATTTTCATGCGCTCGATGGCGGGGGTAACCGCAATGGACCAAATAAGCACATCCTCTGCATCACAGAGCGCTTCTACCAGCGCGGCTTTAGTGGCGCGCAGGCGTCCGGAGCCGGGCAGCAACTGCAGCAGGCTGGCGTCGTCTGAGGCGCATCCACAGAGCTTGCGAATGCTCTGGCGCAGGGTGATGAGTTGGGTTCTGGCCTCGCTGGGATCGTTCTGGTTGCGCACCCAAAGCTGCTCATTACTTGAGAGCGGATAGTCATCGTGCGGGTTGGCACCGTGGAAGCCACGCGTCGCGCGCTGCAGTTCCATATCCAGCCCGCAGTCCCCTTCGGTGGTCAGTGCGACGCCAATGATATTGCCCGTGTAGGCAATGGAAAAACGAGGGAGTTCCGGGTCGGCAAAAACCGGGCGGCCTTCTGGTTGGGTGATGATCTCCGGCAGTTCGCTGGTGCCGTACAGCATAAACAGCAGTTCGGCGAGAAGCGCCCGGGAGGCTAAAAAGCGCGACCTGCGGTGTTCCGGAAGTTTGCCTGCTTCACTGAGGCAAGAAGAAGAGAGCCTGGCCGATACGAGACGTCCTTCAGTAAGTATCCCTCTTGCAAAGTGCGTTGCCATTTTTCGCTCCTTGATAATGGTCGTATTCGGTTAAACGGTTACATGATTATCGCTTAACTTGACTCCTGTTTTAATCAGTAAATGTGCGTATGAGAAGCCTCAGGACCGAACTTTACATTTTCTTAGGCAAAAATTGGATCGCTCGCACCGTACAGCGCCTTAATGGTCTCCCGTAACCAGAGGATTTTCGGATTGTGGCTGTTCCGTTTATGCCAGATCAGCGTGAAGGGAACGGTAAGCTTTTCGGCCTGCGCTTCGTCAATGGGAATGGGAAGGGCGATCAGCTTCCGCTGGTGGAGTTGATTGTAGTGGTGGCAGTAGTGGGGAGCCGTAGCGATATAGTTATGGCCGGGCTGCGCCGCCATAAACATTGACTGCTCAAAGCCCGGTACGCTCATGGCAATGTTTCTCTCCCGTCCCATCTCTTTTAGCACTTCGTCCAGCGCCCAGGTGTCGCTGCGTTCCCAGAAGATGCTGATATGTGGATAGCGCAGGAAGGTTTCGAGGTTCCACTCATCCTGCAACGCGGGGTGATCCTCACGCAGATACACGCACGGACGGTCGCTGAACAGGATCTCATAGTCGATAAACCACGGCATCAGCTTCAGCAATTCGCGTGAGCGCGGATGCGTTTCACGGCCGGTGAAGCCCAGATCCACTTCTCCACGCGTAATGGCGTCCAGCGAGTCGTAATCCCAGTGGCGCATCTTCACCGTAGCCTGCGGGTAGCGCAGGTTCACCTGCTCCAGCAGGGCGTTAAAGCGGATCAGCATCAACGGCGTTTCGGCGGCCAGCACGAACGTCAGCCCGCCCGGGGCGTCATGGTGGAATTTATCGAGGATCTGGTTGCCGATTTGCATCCAGTCGGCCAGATCCTGCTCCAGGCTCACCGTCAGCGGCGTTGGCAGCAGCCCTAACGGCGTTTTGACAAACAGCGGGTCGTCAAACCAGTCACGCAGTTTGGCCAGTGATTTACTCACCGCCGACGGCGTCACGTTCATCCGCTTCGCCGCTTTGGTGACGCTGCGCTCCTGCAGCAAAAGCTGCAGGCAAAGCAACAGGTTAAGATCGAGACTGCTGATGGGCTTCTTCATAATGCGCCGCGGGCTGGATGACCATAAGTAAGATGATGCAGAGCATGCTACAGCCAATCAGAATCCCGATCAGCATATTGAGCGCGTTAAGTCCGATGACCGCCGCCAGCCATATCCACAGGGACGAGCCGCAGACCTGGGCGATACCCAGCACCGAGCTTGCCACGCCTGCCCGCAGCGAGAACGGACCGAGCGCCTGACTCATCGCCACGCCAAAACCCACCGAGAACCCGGCGCAAATGAGGGTAATGCCCACCAGCATTACCGCATGTGTGCTGGCGGTCGCCAGGATGATGCCTGCGGTGAGGAATAAAACCTGTGAAGTCAGCATCAGCGTGCGCTGACGAAAGACGTTCAGCGCAAACGGCGTCGAAAATGAAACGGCCATACTCACCATCGCGGTTAACGCCATCACCGTTGAATACTCACCGCGATCGAAGCCCATGGTCTCCATCAGCAAAACGGGGGAAACGTTTACATAGGTCAGGATCACCGCCACGCTTAACGTGGTCACGGCCAGACGGCTGAGGAAGAAGCGGTTAAACAGTTTCTCGGCAGGGTGAATCGTCGCGGTATGACCGCTATTCTGCGAGCCCGGATGGGTCTCTTTTAGCACAGTGATCGACAGGATAAACACCAGCGCACCCATCGCCGCCATCGTCCAGAAGAGGCTCTGCCACGGGAATTTCAGCATGATCATATAGCCCACGACCGGGGCCAGCACCGGGATAATGCAGGTAATGCCGTTCAGCATCGACAGCACCTTAGCGCGACGCTGGGCGCTTAAAGTATCACGTAAAATCGCAAAGGCGACGACGTAGCAACCGCCGGCACCAATGCCCTGGATAAAGCGTCCTGACAGGAACAGCGTGCTGTTCTGTGCCTGCGAACAGAGTATGGAGGCCAGTGCAAAGATGATGGCACCGGTTATCGCGACAGGCTGACGTCCGGCTTTGTCCGCTATTTTCCCGGCAAAGACCATCGACGACGCCATCCCCGCGAGATAGGCCGAAAACGCAATATGCAGCTGCGCTTCGCTGGCACCCAGATCGCGGGCGATGTGCGGTAATCCCACCAGATACATATCAATGCCCGATGGATAAAGCAGAACCAGTGCAAAACTACAAAACAGAAAACGCGCCATAAACCCCCCAAAGGTGAAGGCAAGCAGGATAAGGGGTGAATGGGGTTGATGCGAGTTGCCATTTGGACAATGGTGATTTCCCTGGAGGAAATCACCATCGATCAGGGTAGGTCACTTACCAATACAGAAGCTCGAGAAGATCCTTCCCAGCAGATCGTCCGACGTGAACTCCCCGGTGATCTCGCTCAGATTCTGCTGCGCCAGGCGCAGCTCTTCCGCCAGCAGTTCACCCGCCCAGGCGCCTATCAGCTGCGCTTTACCCTGAACAAGGTGGTTCGCCGCCTCTTCCAGCGCCTGCAGGTGACGACGTCGCGCCAGGAAGCCGCCTTCCATGCTGGTGTCAAAGCCCATGCTCTGCTTGAGATGGTTGCGCAGGTCGTCCACGCCCTCGCCGGTACGGGCCGACAGGCGAATAAGTGAGTGACCATTTACATCGCTGATGCCCAGCGTTTCGCCGGTGACGTCTGCTTTGTTACGCACCACGGTGATCGGCAGCTTCGCCGGCAGACGAGCGATAAAGTCCGGCCAGATCTCTGCCGGGTCAACGGCGTCGGTTGTGGTGCCGTCCACCATAAACAGCACGCGGTCGGCCTGCTCGATCTCCTGCCAGGCACGTTCGATACCGATGCGCTCAACTTCGTCGCTGGCATCGCGCAAACCGGCGGTGTCGATGATGTGCAGCGGCATGCCGTCGATGTGGATGTGTTCGCGCAGCACGTCGCGGGTGGTTCCGGCAATGTCGGTCACGATCGCCGCTTCACGGCCCGCCAGGGCGTTCAGCAGGCTCGATTTGCCGGCATTGGGACGCCCGGCGATGACCACCTTCATCCCTTCGCGCAGCAGGCTCCCCTGGCGCGCTTCGGCACGCACGGCGTCGAGATCGGCCATCACCTGGTTGAGCTGGGCTTCGATTTTGCCGTCAGAGAGGAAGTCGATCTCCTCATCCGGGAAGTCGATAGCCGCTTCGACGTAGATTCGAAGGTGAGTAAGTGCTTCCACAAGGTGATTCACGCGCGCGGAGAATGCCCCCTGCAGCGAGTTCAGGGCGGAGCGGGCCGCCTGTTCAGAACTGGCGTCGATCAGGTCCGCAATCGCCTCGGCCTGCGCCAGGTCGAGCTTGTCGTTGAGGAAGGCACGCTCGGAGAACTCACCCGGCTTCGCAATGCGCAGACCCGGCAGGGTCAGAATACGTTTTAACAACAGGTCGAGGATGACCGGGCCGCCGTGGCCCTGCAGCTCCAGCACGTCTTCGCCGGTGAAGGAGTTTGGGCCGGGGAACCACAGCGCAATGCCCTGGTCCAGGGGCGTGCCGTCGGTGTCTTTAAACGGCAGATAATCAGCGTAGCGCGGCTTTGGCAGCTTACCCAGTACCGCTTCGGCGACCTCGCGCGCCTTCAGGCCGGAGATACGCAGAATGCCTACACCACCGCGTCCCGGTGGGGTTGCCTGGGCGACGATAGTGTCGTTATGGCTCATGGTTGCTCTCGTTCAATACAAATAAAAAAGGCGGTCAATCGACCGCCCTTATTTTAGCGTTAACTTAACGGATCAGGACTTTTTCTTTTCGCGGCTATGCAGGCCACGTTTTTCCAGACCACGGTAAATCAGCTGCTGCTGGATGATGGTCACCAGGTTGCTGACGATATAGTACAGCACCAGACCTGACGGGAACCACAGGAAGAACACGGTGAAGATGACCGGCATAAAGGTCATGATCTTCTGCTGCATCGGGTCGGTCACGGTGGTCGGCGACATCTTCTGAATGAAGAACATCGTCACGCCCATCAGGATCGGCAGGATGTAGTACGGGTCCTGTGCGGACAGGTCATGGATCCACAGCGCGAACGGCGCATGGCGCAGCTCAACGGAGCCCATCAGCATGTAGTACAGCGCAAGGAAGATTGGCATCTGAATCAGCAGCGGGAAGCAGCCACCCAGCGGGTTTACTTTCTCTGCTTTATACAGGGCCATCATTTCCTGGCTCTGACGCTGTTTGTCATCGCCCAGACGCTCACGCATTGCCTGAATCTTCGGCTGCAGCATACGCATCTTCGCCATGGAGGTGTACTGCGCTTTAGTCAGCGGGTACATGATGCCACGAACGATAAAGGTGATAACGATGATGGAGAAGCCCCAGTTACCCAGGAAGCTGTGGATGAACTTCAGCAGCTTAAACAGCGGCTGAGAGATGAACCACAACCAACCGTAGTCAACGGTCAGATCCAGGTGCGGCGCAACAGCGGCCATTTTGTCCTGAATTTCCGGGCCGACCCACAGGGTGCTGGCCATCTTACCGGTTTGGCCCGGCTGAACCAGAACCGGCTGAGATTTGTAGCCGATGGCTGCAAGACCGTTACCCAGGTTCGCGGTGTAGAAGTTGTTGGTACCGTCGTTATTTGGCACCCACGCCGTCGCGAAATACTGCTGCAGCATCGCCACCCAACCGCCTTTAGCGCTGACGTTCAGGTTTTCGTTATCGGCAATAGTGTCGAATTTGTATTTCTCATACTTCGCGTCAGGCGTGGAGTATGCCGCGCCACGGAAAGTATGCAGCGCAAAGTTGCTGCTTCCGGTGTCACGGTGAGACGGCAGATTGATGGACTGCTTCAGCTGGCCGAAGGTCGACAGTTCCAGCGGTTTCGCACTGGCGTTCTGTACGGTATAGCCCACGTTCACCGCATACTCACCGCGTTTCAGGGTGAAGGTTTTGGTGAAGGTGTTGCCCGCGGCGTCAGTGTAGGTCATCGGAATAGCAAGTTCGTTCTGACCATCAGCCAGCACAAAAGCGTCTTTCTCGACGTTATACAGTGGACGCGCACCGTTAGCCGGGTTATCCGGGCCATCACGACCGGTCAGGCCGCTCTGCGCCTGGTAGATAAACTCTGGCGTGGTTTCCAGTAACTGGAACGGTTCGTTAGACTTCAGCTCTTTCGGGTAGGTCAACAGCAGCGCCTGCTCAACATCACCACCACGGGTGTTGATTGTCAGCTCAAGCACATCGGTCTTAACCGTAATCTGTTTCCCCTGGCCACTGGCCGGTACGCCCTGGTCGGCGGCGCTACCCGCTGCGGTGGTCGTTGTCTGCGTGACCTGCTGTTGTGGTTGAGGATTTTTATCCTGCTCCCACGCCTGCCAGATCATGAAAGACACGAACAACAAAGCGATGATAAGAAGATTGCGTTGCGAATCCATCGTTAGTGTTCTCTGGTATCAAAAGGTCCTGGAGGGACGGGATCGTCTCCACCTGGGTGTAAAGGGTGGCATTTTAATACGCGTTTCACCGTCAACCAACTGCCTTTTATCACTCCAAACCTGCGCAATGCCTCAATTCCGTAGCTTGAGCATGTTGGTGTGAAACGGCAGTGCGGCCCGAGTAGCGGACTAATCAGGCGTTGATAGACCCGAATGAGGGCTATCAGGACCCGTGAGCCAGGCGACAGTGGCGGCGCCATAATTTTTCCAACGCTTCCGAGAGAGCACGGTTATCGAGGTCGGCAACCCCTTTTTTAGCCACCACCACGAAATCCATAGAAGGCAGTTCGTGCTGACGTAAACGGAAGCTTTCACGCGTCAGACGTTTAATCCGATTGCGTTCATGCGCACGCTTAACATTTTTTTTGGCGACTGTGAGACCGATGCGGGGATGCCCCAGCGAATTTTGGCGGCCGAGGATGGTGATTTGCGGCGTGCCAGCCCGTTGTGGCTGCTGGAAGACGAAAGTGAAATGAGCGGGAGTTAACAAACGTAACTCCCTGGGAAATGCTAGCTTAACCACTCAGGGGTTAGCTTTATTACTTGGAAACGGTCAGACGAGCGCGGCCTTTAGCACGACGACGTGCCAGAACCTGACGACCATTTTTAGTAGCCATACGAGCACGGAAGCCGTGAGAACGGTTGCGCTTCAGTACAGACGGTTGAAAAGTGCGTTTCATGGCGATTTCTACCTAAACTTGAATAAATTCATGGCTTTTTTCGGATGCCCGAACGAGATTCGAATGACGGACGCCGAAGCCGTGGGTGATTAAAGAGGCCGGATTGTAATAATTGTACACTCCGGAGTCAATTCTCTTTCCTTAAATCCCTGCGTATTTCCGCACGATTTCGCGTGGAAAATGAGCAACGGACGACGCAGGAGATGAGCATCACGCGCCGGGTCGAGGATTATACGGGCTCACCGATAAAGCGCAAGGATCGTCCCGGATCTTCGTTAGATCATTTAAGCAATAAATTGTCTGTGCTCATTAAATTTTCCAATATGCGGTCTAAATCGCGGGGCACTCGCGCCAGGATCGTTTACACTTACCCGGTTCCGGATCTTCCTGTGGATAAATCGGGAAGAATCTGTGAGAAACAGAAGATCTCTGGCTCAGTTTAGGCTATGATCCGCGGTCCCGATCGGGATCCCAGGATCCTGGTCAGGATAAATTGCAGATAGCAATTCGCACGTCCCCCTTTACACAGGGTCATGCCGATGTGCGCCAACAATCATGAATATTCAATAGTTTTCTTTTATTGTTCGAGTGGAGTCCGCCGTGTCACTTTCGCTTTGGCAGCAGTGTCTTGCCCGATTGCAGGATGAGTTACCAGCCACAGAATTCAGTATGTGGATCCGCCCGTTGCAGGCGGAACTGAGCGATAGCACGCTGGCTTTGTATGCGCCAAACCGTTTTGTGCTCGATTGGGTAAGGGACAAGTACCTTAACAACATCAATGGACTGCTGAACGATTTCTGCGGGTCAGATGCCCCACAGCTGCGCTTTGAAGTAGGCACAAAGCCGGTTACCCAAACCGTTCGTGAAACCGTCAATGTGGCAGCGCCTGCCCAGGCCGCTCCCGCGCCTGCGCCTCGTGTCGCGCCTGCTCGCCAGGGTTGGGATAACGTCCCGGCACCGGCTGAGCCAACCTACCGCTCTAACGTTAACGTGAAACACACGTTCGATAACTTCGTTGAAGGTAAGTCGAACCAGCTGGCGCGCGCGGCGGCTCGCCAGGTTGCTGATAACCCGGGTGGTGCCTATAACCCGCTGTTCCTTTATGGCGGCACGGGTCTGGGTAAAACCCACCTGCTGCATGCGGTGGGTAATGGCATTATGGCGCGCAAGCCCAACGCCAAAGTGGTGTATATGCACTCCGAGCGCTTCGTTCAGGACATGGTTAAAGCCCTGCAAAACAATGCGATCGAAGAGTTTAAACGCTACTATCGTTCCGTTGACGCGCTGCTGATCGATGACATTCAGTTCTTTGCCAATAAAGAACGATCGCAGGAAGAGTTTTTCCACACCTTCAACGCCCTGCTGGAAGGCAATCAGCAGATCATTTTGACCTCGGATCGTTATCCAAAAGAGATCAACGGTGTTGAAGATCGTCTGAAATCCCGCTTCGGCTGGGGCCTGACCGTGGCGATCGAGCCACCGGAGCTGGAAACCCGCGTCGCGATCCTGATGAAGAAAGCCGATGAAAATGACATTCGCCTGCCGGGTGAAGTGGCGTTCTTCATTGCCAAGCGTCTGCGCTCCAACGTGCGCGAGCTGGAAGGGGCACTGAACCGCGTTATCGCCAATGCCAACTTCACCGGTCGTGCTATCACCATCGATTTTGTGCGTGAAGCGCTGCGCGATTTGCTGGCATTGCAGGAAAAACTGGTCACCATCGACAATATTCAAAAGACGGTGGCTGAGTACTACAAGATCAAAGTGGCTGATTTACTGTCTAAACGTCGTTCCCGCTCGGTGGCGCGTCCGCGTCAGATGGCGATGGCGCTGGCAAAGGAGTTAACCAACCACAGTCTGCCGGAAATCGGGGATGCGTTTGGTGGCCGTGACCATACGACCGTGCTGCATGCGTGTCGCAAGATTGAGCAGTTACGCGAAGAAAGCCACGACATAAAAGAAGATTTTTCCAATCTAATCAGAACATTATCATCGTGACGCTATGAAATTTACCGTTGAACGTGAACATTTATTAAAACCGCTGCAACAGGTGAGTGGCCCATTAGGTGGCCGCCCAACGCTGCCTATTCTCGGAAACCTGCTGCTTCAGGTCGCGGACGGTACGCTGTCGCTGACCGGTACAGATCTGGAAATGGAAATGATCGCACGCGTTACGTTGACGCAGCCGCACGACGCAGGCGCGACCACGGTTCCGGCACGTAAATTCTTTGATATCTGCCGTGGGCTGCCGGAAGGCGCTGAAATCGCTGTGCAGCTTGAAGGCGACCGTATGCTGGTGCGCTCTGGCCGCAGTCGTTTCTCGCTCTCCACGCTGCCCGCTGCGGACTTCCCGAACCTGGACGACTGGCAAAGTGAAGTCGAATTCACCCTGCCGCAGGCGACGATGAAGCGTCTGATTGAAGCCACGCAGTTCTCTATGGCGCATCAGGACGTTCGTTACTACTTAAACGGCATGCTGTTCGAAACCGAAGGTGAAGAGCTGCGTACCGTGGCCACCGACGGCCACCGTCTGGCGGTCTGTTCTATGCCGATTGGTGACGCGCTGCCCAACCATTCGGTGATCGTGCCGCGTAAAGGGGTAATTGAGCTGATGCGTATGCTCGACGGCGGCGATACGCCGCTGCGCGTGCAGATCGGCAGCAACAACATCCGCGCGCACGTGGGTGATTTTGTCTTCACATCGAAGCTGGTTGACGGTCGTTTCCCGGATTATCGCCGCGTATTGCCGAAGAACCCGGACAAAACGCTGGAAGCAGGTTGCGACAGCCTCAAGCAGGCCTTTGCCCGTGCTGCTATTCTCTCCAACGAGAAATTCCGCGGCGTGCGCCTGTACGTCAGTGAAAATCAGATCAAAATCACCGCTAACAACCCGGAGCAGGAAGAGGCAGAAGAGATTCTGGACGTCACCTACGCCGGCGCAGAAATGGAAATCGGCTTTAACGTCAGCTACGTGCTGGACGTGCTGAATGCGCTGAAATGCGAGAACGTGCGCATCCTGCTGACCGATTCCGTATCGAGCGTACAGATTGAAGATGCCGCATCACAGTCGGCTGCCTATGTTGTCATGCCAATGAGACTGTAATGTCGCTCACCCGTCTGTTGATCCGCGACTTTCGCAATATCGAAAGCGCGGATCTCGCTTTATCCCCTGGCTTTAACTTCCTGGTTGGCGCCAACGGCAGCGGCAAAACCAGCGTGCTTGAGGCCATCTATACGCTCGGCCACGGCCGGGCGTTTCGCAGTTTGCAGATTGGTCGCGTCATTCGCCACGAACAAGAGTCTTTTGTTCTGCACGGGCGTTTGCAGGGCGAGGAGCGGGAGACCGCCATCGGCCTGACCAAAGACAAGCAGGGCGACAGCAAGGTGCGCATCGACGGTACCGACGGCCACAAGGTGGCAGAGCTGGCGCTGCTGATGCCGATGCAGCTGATTACGCCGGAGGGGTTTACTTTACTCAACGGCGGCCCCAAATACAGAAGAGCGTTCCTCGACTGGGGATGCTTTCACAACGAAGCCGGTTTCTTTAATGCCTGGAGCAACCTGAAGCGCCTGCTTAAGCAGCGTAACGCCGCATTGCGCCAGGTGACGCGCTACGCCCAGCTGCGCCCGTGGGACATGGAACTCATTCCTCTTGCGGAACAAATCAGCCGCTGGCGTGCCGAATACAGCGCAGGTATTGCCGAAGACATGGCCGACACCTGCAAACAGTTTTTACCCGAATTCTCTCTCACCTTCTCCTTCCAGCGCGGCTGGGAGAAAGAGACGGATTATGCCGAGGTGTTAGAGAGAAACTTCGAGCGCGACCGCATGTTGACCTACACCGCGCACGGCCCGCACAAGGCGGATTTCCGCATTCGTGCTGACGGTGCGCCGGTGGAAGACACGCTGTCGCGCGGGCAGCTCAAGCTCCTGATGTGCGCGCTGCGCCTGGCGCAGGGGGAGTTTCTCACCCGTGAGAGCGGGCGACGCTGCCTGTACCTGATAGATGATTTTGCCTCGGAACTTGACGACGCGCGCCGCGGGCTGCTTGCCAGCCGCTTAAAAGCCACGCAGTCGCAGGTTTTCGTCAGCGCCATTAGCGCTGAACACGTTATGGACATGTCGGACGAAAATTCGAAGATGTTTACCGTGGAAAAGGGTAAAATAACGGATTAACCCAAGTTGAAATGAGCGAGAAACGTTGATGTCGAATTCTTATGACTCCTCCAGTATCAAAGTCCTGAAAGGGCTGGATGCGGTGCGTAAGCGCCCGGGTATGTATATCGGCGACACGGATGACGGCACCGGTCTGCACCACATGGTATTCGAGGTGGTAGATAACGCTATCGACGAAGCGCTCGCGGGTCACTGTAAAGACATTATCGTCACTATCCACGCCGATAACTCCGTTTCCGTACAGGATGACGGCCGTGGCATCCCGACCGGTATTCACCCGGAAGAGGGCGTGTCCGCTGCAGAAGTGATCATGACCGTTCTGCACGCCGGCGGTAAGTTCGACGATAACTCCTATAAAGTCTCCGGCGGCCTGCACGGCGTAGGTGTTTCCGTGGTAAACGCCCTGTCGCAGAAACTGGAACTGGTTATCCAGCGCGAAGGCAAAATTCACCGTCAGATCTATCAGCACGGCGTGCCTGAAGCCCCGCTGGCCGTGACCGGCGAGACCGAAAAAACCGGTACGATGGTGCGTTTCTGGCCAAGCCTTGAAACCTTCACCAACGTGACCGAATTCGAGTACGACATTCTGGCGAAACGCCTGCGTGAACTGTCGTTCCTGAACTCTGGCGTCTCAATTCGCCTGCGCGACAAACGCGACAACAAAGAAGACCACTTCCACTACGAAGGCGGTATTAAGGCGTTCGTTGAGTATCTGAACAAGAACAAAACGCCGATTCACCCGAATATCTTCTACTTCTCCACCGAAAAAGACGGTATTGGCGTGGAAGTGGCGCTGCAGTGGAACGACGGTTTCCAGGAAAACATCTACTGCTTCACCAACAACATTCCACAGCGTGACGGCGGTACCCACCTTGCAGGCTTCCGTGCGGCGATGACCCGTACCCTGAACGCCTACATGGACAAAGAAGGTTACAGCAAAAAAGCGAAAGTCAGCGCCACCGGTGACGATGCCCGTGAAGGCCTGATTGCTGTTGTCTCCGTGAAAGTGCCGGATCCGAAGTTCTCCTCTCAGACCAAAGACAAGCTGGTCTCCTCAGAGGTGAAATCGGCGGTTGAACAGCAGATGAACGAACTGCTGAGCGACTACCTGCAGGAGAACCCGAACGACGCGAAAATCGTTGTCGGTAAAATCATTGATGCAGCACGTGCTCGTGAAGCGGCGCGTAAAGCCCGTGAAATGACGCGTCGTAAAGGCGCGCTGGATCTCGCGGGTCTGCCGGGCAAACTGGCTGACTGTCAGGAACGTGACCCGGCGCTGTCCGAACTGTACCTTGTGGAAGGGGACTCCGCGGGCGGTTCTGCGAAGCAGGGCCGTAACCGTAAGAACCAGGCGATTCTGCCGCTGAAGGGTAAAATCCTTAACGTTGAGAAGGCGCGCTTCGACAAGATGCTCTCTTCTCAGGAAGTGGCGACGCTGATCACCGCGCTGGGCTGCGGCATTGGCCGTGACGAATACAACCCGGACAAGCTGCGCTATCACAGCATCATCATCATGACCGATGCGGACGTCGACGGCTCTCACATCCGTACGCTGCTGTTGACCTTCTTCTACCGCCAGATGCCGGAAATCGTTGAGCGTGGCCACGTCTACATTGCTCAGCCGCCGCTGTACAAGGTGAAAAAAGGCAAGCAGGAACAGTACATCAAAGATGACGATGCGATGGATCAGTACCAAATCGCTATCGCGCTTGATGGTGCGACCCTGCACGCGAACTCCAGCGCACCGGCACTGGCGGGTGAACCGCTGGAGCGTCTGGTGTCTGAGTTCAACGCCACGCAGAAAATGATTGGCCGTATGGAGCGTCGTTATCCGAAAGCGCTGCTGAAGGAGCTGGTCTACCAGCCAACCCTGACCGAAGCCGATCTGAGCAGTGAACAGGCCGTTACCCGCTGGGTGAACACCCTGGTGAGCGAGCTGAACGAGAAAGAGCAGCACGGTAGCCAGTGGAAATTTGATGTTCAGCAGAACGCCGCTCAGCAGTTCGAGCCGATTGTTCGCGTGCGTACCCACGGCGTCGACACAGACTATCCGCTGGAGCACGAGTTCGTGACCGGCCCGGAATACCGTCGCATCTGCACGCTCGGCGAGAAGTTGCGCGGTCTGATCGAAGACGATGCGTTCATTGAGCGTGGCGAGCGCCGTCAGCCGGTAGCCAGCTTTGAGCAGGCGCTGGACTGGCTGGTGAAAGAGTCCCGTCGTGGTCTCTCCATTCAGCGTTATAAAGGTCTGGGCGAAATGAACCCGGATCAGCTGTGGGAAACCACCATGGATCCGGAGAGCCGTCGCATGCTGCGCGTCACCGTCAAAGACGCGATTGCGGCTGACCAGCTGTTCACAACGCTGATGGGCGATGCGGTGGAACCACGTCGTGCCTTCATCGAAGAGAACGCGCTGAAAGCGGCAAATATCGATATTTAATCGTTGTCAGACTGCTTTACTCAGGCCGCGCGTTTAGCGCGGCTTTTTTATGGGCGCAGGCATTTCCTGCGACAGCACTGACGGTAAACGGCTGGCGAGCGTATCGACGGCAATTCTGACTCTCAGCGGCAGATGCGGCGTCTGTTGCCAGACCGCATGCACGTCGAAGCGCACATCCGGTGCCTGCTTTAACAGCGGGACGAGTTTTCCCTGATGAATTTCCCGGCTGGCCATCCAGCAGGGCAACCATGCAATGCCGTGTCCGGCCAGCGCCGCGTCGCAGATCGCCTGCAAATCATCCATATTGAGTGATGAGCGGGGAGTAAAGGTGTGTGAGGTCCCTGCGTTATCCATCAGTTGCCAGGGTAGCACTCTGCCTGCCCGCAGATAGTTAATGGCCGCATGGTGGGGCAAATCAGCCACCGTTTCTGGCTGACCTCTTTTCTGCAGATACTCCGGCGCGGCGCACAGCACCATGCGGTGTTCTCCCAGTCTTCTGGCGACCAGAACGCTGCTGTCCTGCAGCGTGCCGTTGCGTACCGCCATGTCAAACCCTTCCTCGACAAGATCCACCACGCGGTCGCTGAATGACATTTCGAGCTCAAGTCCGGGGTGTTCCTGCGCCAGGTTTATCAGCAGCGGGGCGACGCACTGGCGACCAAACAGCACCGGCATAGCGACACGCAGGCGGCCGCTGACCTGCTGTTTTCCTGTTTCCAGCAGCGATTCTGCGCCGCGGATTTCTTCCAGCGCGCGCAGGCAGCGCTCGTAAAAAAGGGCGCCGTTATCAGTCAGGCTCTGGCTGCGGGTCGTGCGCTGAAACAGGCGTACCCCCAGCCGCTCTTCCAGGCGAGCGATGCTTTTTCCGACCGCTGAGCGTGACAAATGCAGACGGATAGCGGCCTGCGCAAAACTCCCCGCCTCAACGGCGGCCACAAAAACAGGAATATCCTTCAGCGTATCGGTCATAGATTGTATCTATTCAGTCATCAATTAAGAGAAAAATTATCGCCACTGGCGACCTTTCGTCAACGGTAGACTGTGGTCCTGACACTTATTTGATGGCAGGAGAGAAAAATGACAGAGACAATGCAACGCTGGTCGATGAACGCCCTTGGGCGCGAAAGCCTCAAACTTATTCAGGAGCCTGTTCCCGAGCCTGGCCCGGGTGAAGTGCGCGTAAGAGTGAATGCTGTTGCGCTCAACTATCGCGATAAAATGGTGATTGAAGGCACTATGCCGATCCCGCTTTCCTTCCCGTTTACGCCGGCCTCGGACATGGCGGGGGTGGTGGACAGCACGGGGGAAGGCGTCACCCGTTTCCAGCCCGGCGCTCGCGTTATATCCACCTTTTTCCCTGAGTGGTTCGACGGTAAGCCGCAGGCGGACGCACGCAATCTGCCCTATAAAACGTCCGGCGGCTACTTCCAGGGCATGCTGGCTGAGTATGTGATTGTGAAGGAAGATGCGCTGGTGGCCGCGCCGGAAACCCTGGATGACGCAGAGGCCAGCACCTTACCCTGCGCCGGGCTTACGGCGTGGTTCGCGCTGATCGAGCGTGGAAACTTGCGCGCCGGGCAAACGGTACTGGTACAGGGCACGGGCGGGGTGGCGATTTTCGCACTGCAAATTGCAAAAGCGCACGGCGCAGAGGTGTTTGTCACATCGGGAAGTGATGAAAAACTGGCTCGGGCTAAAAATCTGGGGGCCAGCCAGGGCATCAACCGCCTGAAAGGCGACTGGGCTGAAACGACGCTGGCACTGACGCAGGATCGCGGTATCGACCATATTATTGAAACCGTGGGCGGGGAGAACCTGAAGCATTCCCTGCGCGCCGTTGCCGTTCATGGACGGATATCGGTCATTGGTGTGCTGGCGGGGGCGGAGATTTCACTGTCTGCTGGCGAGCTGTTGCTGAAATCTCCGGTCATTCAGGGGATTGGCGTGGGGCATCGCCGGGCGCTGGAGGATTTTGTCCGGGCTGTTGATGTCACGGGCCTGAAGCCGGTCATTGAGCACCGCTACCGCTTTGATGAACTTGAACAGGCGCTCGACCATCTCGATCGCGGCGCGTTCGGTAAAATCGTTCTCACCCGCGAGTAAGTCATCATTCCCCCGGGATGCGTAAAAGGGGTATTCCTGTTGCGCAATGTAGCTCTATTTTTGTGTGCTTAATCGCGTTAGCATGAGGCAGCACTCATTTATCCCGGGGAACTCATGGCTATTAAACTCATTGCAATCGATATGGACGGCACGCTGCTGCTGCCAGACCACACTATCTCTCCAGCCGTTAAAAACGCGATCGCCGCGGCACGCGCGAAGGGCGTGAATGTGGTCCTGACCACGGGGCGTCCGTACGCGGGCGTACACAGCTACCTGAAAGAGTTGCATATGAATCAGCCTGGCGACTACTGCATTACCTATAACGGCGCGCTGGTACAAAAAGCCGCGGATGGCAGTACGGTTGCGCAAACTGCGCTGAGCTATGACGACTACCTGTTCCTGGAAAAACTGTCCCGTGAAGTGGGTTCCCACTTCCACGCGCTCGATCGCAATACGCTCTATACCGCTAACCGTGATATCAGCTACTACACAGTACATGAATCCTATGTTGCGACCATTCCGCTGGTGTTCTGCGAAGCCGAGAAGATGGATCCGGCGACCCAGTTCCTGAAAGTGATGATGATCGACGAACCCGAGATCCTGGATAAAGCGATTGCGCGCATTCCGGCCGAGGTGAAAGAGAAGTACACCGTGCTGAAAAGCGCGCCGTACTTCCTCGAAATCCTCGATAAACGCGTCAATAAAGGCACGGGGGTAAAATCGCTGGCCGACGCGCTGGGCATCAAACCTGACGAGATCATGGCTCTGGGCGACCAGGAAAACGACATCGCGATGATTGAATTCGCAGGCATGGGCGTGGCGATGGATAACGCCATTCCGTCGGTGAAAGAGGTTGCTAACTTTGTTACCAAATCCAACCTCGAAGACGGTGTGGCCTACGCGATTGAGAAATTTGTACTGTCCCGGTAACACATTGCCCTCAATCATCAGCCTCGGTTATCAACCGGGGCTTTTTTTGGCCCTGAGTTTATTGAATTGTTCTTTTTGTGATCTGGATTGTAGTACAACATTAATTGATTGTACTACATTACCACCACAGCAAAGGCGAAAGGCTTCACGTTTGTACTGCAAAAGTGAGGCGAAATTCAGCGGTCGCGGTAAAGTAGTGATGGACTTACAGAGCACAAGGACTCTCCATGACGCTGAACAAAACCGATCGCATTGTCATCACGCTGGGCACTCAGATTGTGGGTGGCAAATACGTTCCCGGTTCGCCGCTGCCAGCAGAGGCTGAACTGTGCGAGGAGTTTGAAACTTCACGCAACATTATCCGGGAAGTGTTCCGCTCGCTGATGGCGAAGCGGTTGATTGAAATGAAACGCTATCGCGGCGCGTTTGTTGCCCCGCGTAACCAGTGGAACTACCTCGATACCGATGTCCTGCAGTGGGTGCTGGAAAATGACTACGACCCGCGGCTTATCGGTGCGATGAGTGAAGTACGAAACCTGGTCGAACCCGCCATTGCCCGTTGGGCAGCAGAGCGCGCAACGTCAGGCGATCTGGCGCAGATTGAGTCGGCGCTCAACGACATGATCGCCAATAACCAGAACCGGGAAGCGTTTAACGAGGCGGATATTCGCTATCACGAGGCGGTATTGCAGTCGGTGCATAACCCGGTGTTACAGCAGCTTAGTGTGGCGATCAGCTCGCTACAGCGAGCAGTATTTGAACGTACCTGGATGGGCGATGAGGCCAACATGCCGAAAACGCTTCAGGAACATAAAGCGCTGTTTGATGCGATACGGCATCAGGACGGCGATGCGGCAGAGCAGGCAGCTCTCACCATGATTGCCAGCTCGACACGAAGGCTGAAGGAAATCACATGACATCACGCTACATCGCAATTGACTGGGGATCGACCAATCTGCGCGCCTGGCTATACCAGGGCGAGCAGTGCCTGGAGAGCAGGCAATCAGAAGCAGGCGTTACGCGTCTGAACGGGAAATCCCCCGAAGCGGTGTTAGCTGAGGTAACACAAAACTGGCGTGATGGCGCGACGCCGGTGGTGATGGCGGGAATGGTCGGCAGTAACGTGGGCTGGAAGGTTGCGCCTTATCTGCCTGTTCCTGCCCATTTCTCCGCTATTGGCGATAAGTTAACGTCCGTTGGCGACAATATCTGGATTATTCCCGGTTTGAGCGTCTCGCGTGACGATAACCACAACGTGATGCGCGGCGAAGAGACGCAGCTGCTCGGCGCGCGCACGCTTTCTCCTTCTTCTGTCTACGTAATGCCGGGTACGCACTGCAAATGGGTACAGGCTGACACGGAGCAAATCCACGATTTTCGCACTGTAATGACCGGCGAGTTGCACCATTTGCTGCTCAATCATTCTCTGGTGGGTGCTGGCTTACCCGAGCAGAAAACGTCCCCGGAGGCCTTTACCGCCGGTCTTGAGCGCGGCCTCGCCTCGCCTGATGTTCTGCCGTCTCTTTTTGAGATCCGCGCCTCGCATGTGCTGGGAACCCTCCCGTGCGAGCAGGTCAGCGAGTTTCTTTCCGGCCTGCTGATTGGCGCAGAAGTCGCCAGCATGCGCGATTTTGTTGCGCAGGGGCAGGCCATCACGATTGTTGCAGGGTCATCGTTGGCTTCACGCTACGAGCAGGCTTTACGCCGCGCAGGGCACGACCTCTCAACGGTATCCGGTGACACGGCATTTCAGGCAGGAATAAGGAGCATCGCTCATGCAGTGGCAAACTGATCTTCCCCTTATCGCGATTTTGCGCGGTATCACGCCCGATGAGGCATTAGCCCATGTCGGGGCGGTTATCGATGCCGGGTTCGACGCGGTAGAAATCCCGCTCAACTCGCCGGATTGGGAAAAAAGCATCCCGGCAGTGGTGGAAGCGTTTGGTGATAAGGCGCTGATTGGCGCGGGGACCGTGCTAAAACCGGAGCAGGTGGATCGGCTGGCAAAGATGGGCTGCAAGCTTATCGTCACCCCCAACATTCAGCCCGAGGTGATTCGTCGCGCAGTGGGTTACGGCATGACCGTCTGCCCGGGATGCGCCACGGCCACAGAAGCCTTTGCCGCTCTCGATGCGGGCGCACAGTCGCTCAAAATTTTCCCGTCATCGGCCTTTGGCCCGGATTACATCAAAGCGCTGAAAGCGGTCTTACCCGCCAGCGTGCCGGTCTTTGCCGTGGGCGGCGTCACGCCAGAAAACCTGGTGCAGTGGATAAAAGCAGGCTGTGTGGGCGCGGGGCTGGGCAGCGATCTCTATCGCGCCGGGCAGTCCGTAGAACGTACCGCGCTGCAGGCGGCAGCATTTGTGAAAGCGTATCGAGAGGCAGTGCAATGAAAATAACTAAACTTACCACTTACCGTTTACCCCCGCGCTGGATGTTCCTGAAAATCGAAACCGATGAAGGCGTGGTCGGCTGGGGTGAGCCGGTGATCGAAGGCCGTGCGCGCACGGTTGAAGCCGCCGTGCACGAGCTGGGAGAATACCTGATTGGCCAGGATCCTGCGCGTATCAACGACCTGTGGCAGGTAATGTATCGTGCCGGTTTCTACCGTGGTGGCCCGATCCTGATGAGCGCCATCGCCGGTATCGACCAGGCGCTGTGGGATATCAAAGGCAAAGTGCTGAATGCCCCGGTCTGGCAGCTGATGGGCGGCCTGGTGCGCGACAAAATCAAAGCCTACAGCTGGGTGGGCGGCGATCGCCCCGCGGAAGTGATCGACGGCATCACGCAGTTGCGCAACATTGGTTTTGACACCTTCAAGCTCAACGGCTGTGAAGAGATGGGTGTGATTGACAACTCGCGAGCGGTCGACCGCGCGGTGAATACCGTGGCGCAAATCCGTGAAGCCTTCGGCAACGAGATTGAATTTGGGCTGGATTTCCACGGACGCGTCAGCGCGCCGATGGCGAAAGTGCTGATTAAAGAGCTGGAGCCGTATCGCCCGCTGTTCATTGAAGAGCCCGTGCTGGCCGAGCAGGCAGAGTACTATCCGAAACTGGCAGAACAGACGCACATTCCCATCGCCGCGGGTGAACGCATGTTCTCGCGCTTCGAGTTTAAACGTGTGCTGGAAGCGGGCGGCATTGCGATCCTGCAGCCGGATCTCTCCCACGCGGGCGGCATCACCGAATGCTACAAAATTGCCGGAATGGCAGAAGCCTACGATGTGGCGCTGGCACCGCACTGTCCGCTCGGGCCGATTGCGCTGGCGGCCTGTCTGCACGTGGATTTTGTCTCCCGCAATGCTGTGTTCCAGGAGCAAAGCATGGGCATTCACTATAACAAGGGCGCAGAGCTGCTCGACTTTGTGAAAAACAAAGAAGACTTCAGCATGGAAGGCGGTTTCTTTAAACCGTTAACGAAGCCGGGCCTGGGCGTAGAAATTGACGAAGCCAAAGTCATTGAGCTAAGTAAACATGCGCCGGACTGGCGTAATCCGCTGTGGCGTCATGAGGACGGTTCCGTAGCCGAATGGTAAATGCGCGTCATACTTCGCGCTGGTGATGCGTTGGCTGCGTTTTCTTACCCCGGTCACATACTTTTGTATGCTCCCGGGGATGCGAAAACTTGCCGCCTTTCCCCAGCACGAATTATTTTGCGCATTCCGTTTACGTTTTTAATTAAAAAAATCAAATACACCCTCTGTAAATTACAGGGCATGGTGAGCGGCTTCGCTATGCCCAAAATCTGGAGACAGATTGCGATGGATATTCCAGTTACTGCTGCAAAAATCGGGCGTCGCCGCTACCTGACGCTCATCATGATCTTTATTACCGTGGTCATTTGCTATGTCGACCGCGCCAACCTTGCCGTAGCATCGGCTCATATTCAGGAAGAGTTTGGTATCACCAAAGCGGAAATGGGCTACGTCTTCTCGGCGTTTGCCTGGCTGTATACGCTCTGCCAGATCCCCGGCGGCTGGTTCCTTGACCGTGTGGGGTCACGGCTGACGTACTTCATCGCCATTTTAGGCTGGTCTGCGGCGACCCTGTTCCAGGGGTTCGCAACCGGGCTGATGTCGCTGATTGGCCTGCGCGCCATCACCGGTATTTTTGAAGCACCAGCATTCCCGACCAACAACCGCATGGTGACCAGCTGGTTCCCGGAGCATGAGCGTGCTTCTGCGGTGGGCTTCTACACCTCCGGGCAGTTTGTTGGCCTGGCGTTCCTGACGCCGCTGCTCATCTGGATCCAGGAGCTTCTGAGCTGGCACTGGGTGTTTATTGTCACCGGCGGGATTGGCATTATCTGGTCGCTAATTTGGTTTAAGGTCTATCAACCTCCGCGGCTGACCAAAAGCATCACTAAAGCCGAGCTGGACTACATCCGCGATGGCGGCGGTCTGGTGGATGGCGATGCGCCGGTGAAAAAAGAGGCGCGCCAGCCGCTCACCAGAGCGGACTGGAAGCTGGTCTTCCACCGTAAGCTGGTGGGGGTGTATCTGGGTCAGTTTGCGGTTACGTCGACGCTGTGGTTCTTTCTCACCTGGTTCCCGAACTACCTGACGCAGGAGAAGGGGATCACCGCGCTGAAGGCGGGCTTTATGACCACCGTACCGTTCCTTGCGGCCTTCTTCGGGGTACTGCTTTCGGGCTGGCTGGCGGACAAACTGGTGAAAAAAGGCTTCTCGCTGGGGGCTGCGCGTAAAACACCGATTATCTGCGGGCTGCTGATCTCAACGTGCATCATGGGCGCCAACTATACCAACGATCCGGTATGGATTATGACCCTGATGGCCGTGGCGTTCTTCGGAAACGGTTTTGCCTCCATTACCTGGTCGCTGGTGTCGTCGCTGGCACCGATGCGTCTGATCGGCCTGACCGGTGGCGTGTTCAACTTCGTTGGGGGGCTGGGCGGGATCACCGTGCCGCTGGTCATCGGTTACCTGGCGCAGGATTACGGTTTTGGCCCGGCGCTGGTCTACATCTCCGTCGTGGCATTGATCGGTGCGCTCTCCTACATCCTGCTGGTGGGCGATGTTAAACGAGTAGGCTAATTCTTCCGGATGTTTTACCCTGATGCGAAAACCGCGCATCAGGGTATCTTCATGAAACAAATCACCTTCGCTTCCCGTAACCACCAGCTCACCAATATCAATACCTGGACGCCGGACAGCCAGTGGCTGGTCTACGACGTGCGCCCGTCAGGCGCGTCGTTCACCGGTGAAACCATTGAGCGGGTTAACGTCCATTCGGGCGAGGTGGAGGTGATTTATCGCGCCACAGACGGCGCACACGTTGGCGTGGTGACCGTTCATCCCGCACAAGAGAAATATGTCTTTATCCACGGCCCGAAAAACCCGGACGCAGACTGGCACTATGATTTTCACCATCGCCAGGGGGTGATTGCGCATCACGGCCAGGTGAGCAATCTGGATGCGATGGATATCACCGCGCCTTACACCGCAGGCGCGCTGCGTGGCGGCACCCATGTCCATGTCTTTAGCCCGAACGGGCAGTTCGTCAGCTTTACCTATAACGACCATGTGTTGCATGAGCGCGATCCAAAGCTCGATTTACGCAACGTCGGCGTGGCCGCGCCTTACGGCCCGGTGAAGCCACAGGGTAACCATCCTCGGGAATATTCGGGCGCCTTCTGGAGCGTGCTGGTCAGCCGCACGACGCCCAACCCGCAGTCGGGCAGCGATGAGATCAACCGCGCCTACGAAGAGGGCTGGGTAGGCAACGGCAGGCTGGCGTTTATCGGTGACACCCTCTCCGCACAGGGCGAAAAAGTGCCTGAACTGTTTATTGTCGATTTGCCAGAAGACGAACAGGGCTGGAAACGTGCGGGCGATGCGCCGCTACAGGGCACGCTGGCAACCCTGCCCGCTCCGCCTGCAGGCGTGAAGCAGCGTCGTCTGACCTTTACCCATCAGAACCGCTATCCGGGACTGGTGAACGTGCCGCGTCACTGGGTGCGCAGCAATCCGCAAGGAACGCAGATTGCGTTCCTGATGCGCGATGATAACGGTATCGTGCAACTGTGGCTGATCTCCCCCGAGGGCGGCGAGCCGCGCCAGTTAACGCATACAGAAAACGGTATCCAGTCGGCATTCAACTGGCATCCTTCGGGCAACCGCCTGGGATTTGTCATGGAAGATCGTATCGCCTGCTGCGACGCACGGACCGGAGAGGTGACGTTTTTGACGTCCGATCACGGCAATCCACCGTCTGCTGATGCGGTGGTGTTTTCGCCGGACGGGCGCTTTATTGCGTGGATGGAAGAGACAGGCGGTTTCCGTCAGCTTTGGTTAACGGAAACCGCGCAGAACTAGCGTGGAGGCATTTCCGCGGGCGGGATAACGGCGTTTGTCGCCAGATTTTCCTGCTCGCTTTTTTCTACCCGTGAGCGCACAGAGTCGTCCTTACGAAATATATCCCACGGCAGCAGAAGCGTATCTGCCACCGCCGTAAACGGCATATCGAGGATAACCAGGGATTTGGTGCCCCAGTTGGTATCGTCATCGGAGATCATCGCCGCGCTGGCGCGCGTCCCCGGATATGTTCCTTCTTTACCGCCGGTGTGAGACATCACGCTCGAACACCCGCAAAGTAAAACTACCCCGCTGAACGTCGTCAGCTTTATCAGAACATTTTTCATCATCACTCAGTCATCGTTAATGGCACTGCATAGACCTGCAACTCAGGGTTATAGCGAGCCTTATCCAAAATGGATAGCCCGATACCCCCGCACTGTGGCAGCCATCGCAATTTAACCCTTTGTGCTGTTGTCCCAGTCTAAGCGAGATGCACAAAAGTGCAAAAAAAAGTGCAGTTGTCGTGCTTGAAAAGCCCGGTTGCAGACCCATTTTATGAATGTGGCCCGATAACGAACACGCCTGATGGGTGTTCGGGGGCGCAAAGGCCTGTCCATGGTGGAAGGCACTATTTTCTCGCTGATTTCAGGAGTTTTATTTATGCGTAACTTCGATCTTTCTCCGCTATACCGTTCTGCAATTGGTTTTGACCGCCTGTTTAACCATTTAGAAAATAACCAAAGCCAGAGCAACGGCTACCCTCCTTACAATGTTGAGCTGGTTGACGAAAACCACTACCGCATCGCCATTGCCGTCGCCGGTTTTGCAGAAAACGAACTGGAGATCACCGCGCAGGACAACCTGCTGGTGGTGAAAGGTTCCCATACGGCTGAGCAGAAAGAACGTACCTACCTCTACCAGGGCATCGCCGAGCGCAACTTTGAACGCAAGTTCCAGTTAGCCGAGAACATTCACGTGAAAGGCGCGAACCTGGTTAACGGCCTGCTGTTTATCGAACTGGAACGTGTGATTCCGGAAGAGAAAAAACCGCGTCGTATCGAAATTAACTAATTTTGCGGGTCGCACGAGCGGCCCACCCAGACTTGCTTGCCGTAACGGGAGCATATGCGAATCCATCAGGATTTGCAGGAACAACTGCGCACAAAATTAAACTGTGCCGAACTCGCTTCTCAGAAGGAGATTTAGTATGCGTAACTATGATTTATCCCCCTTACTGCGTCAGTGGATTGGTTTTGACAAACTGGCGAATGCCCTGCAAAACACCGCTGAGCAACAGACGTTTCCGCCGTACAACATCGAAAAAAGCGACGATAACCACTATCGCATCACCCTGGCGCTGGCCGGCTTCCGTCAGGAGGATCTGGATATCCAGCTTGAAGGCACGCGCCTGACCGTTAAGGGTACGCCGGAAAAACAAGAGACCGAGACCAAATGGCTGCATCAGGGGCTGGTTAATCAGCCGTTTAGCCTGAGCTTTACTCTGGCAGACCATATGGATGTATCCGGCGCAACGTTTACTAACGGGCTGCTGCATATTGATCTGACCCGTAACGTGCCGGAAGCCATCGCGCCGCAACGTATCGCCATTAGCGACCGACCGGCGTTGAACAGTTAGCACTGTGCGGGCTGATGCCCGATCCTCTCCCAAAGGGAGAGGGGGTAAAGATAAAGCCCTGCCCCGGCAGGGCTTTTTTGTGCGCCATCGCCCATACAACCGCCCCCGGCTCTGAGAGAATCCTTAACATAACTAAGGTTATGCTAAGGAAGGGGATCATGAGTGATATCGCGTTAACTGTCAGCGTGTTGGCCCTGGTCGCCGTCGTTGGGCTATGGATTGGCAACGTCAAAATCCGCGGCGTCGGGTTTGGTATTGGCGGGGTGCTGTTTGGCGGTATTTTTGTCGGGCACTTCGCCGACAAGCTCGGGCTGGTCCTCAGCGCCGAAATGCTCCACTTTATTCAGGAATTTGGCCTGATCCTGTTCGTCTATACCATTGGCATTCAGGTGGGGCCGGGCTTTTTTGCCTCTCTTCGGGTCTCCGGGTTGCGCCTCAACCTCTTTGCCCTCGCTATTGTGGTGATGGGTGGGCTGGTGACCGCGCTTCTGCATAAACTTTTCGCAATCCCACTTCCCGTGGTGCTGGGTATTTTCTCCGGGGCGGTGACCAACACGCCTGCGCTCGGCGCGGGGCAGCAAATCCTGCGTGATTTGGGTATCGAACCTGGCATTGTTGACCAGATGGGGATGAGCTATGCCATGGCCTATCCGTTTGGCATTTGCGGCATTCTGCTCTCCATGTGGCTGGTTCGCGTCCTGTTTCGCATTAACGTCGATAAAGAGGCGAAAGACCACGAAACCACGCTCACCAACGGCCATATGCCGATCAAAACCATCAATATTCGGGTCGATAACCCCAATCTGAACAATATGGCGATCCAGGACGTGCCGATCCTGAACAGCGCCAACATTATCTGCTCGCGCCTTAAGCGCGACGATATGCTGATGGTGCCCGCGCCGGGCACCATTATTCAGCAGGGGGATCTGCTGCACCTGGTCGGCCAGCCCGGCGATCTCAACAACGCGCGGCTGGTGATCGGTCAGGAAGTGGACACCTCGCTCTCCACCCGCGGCACAGATATGCGCGTGGAGCGCGTGGTGGTAACAAACGAGCATGTTCTCGGCAAGAAAATCCGCGATCTGCAGGTGAAAGAGCGTTATGACGTCGTGATCTCCCGCCTTAACCGCGCGGGTGTGGAACTGGTCGCCAGCCCGGAGGCCAGCCTGCAGTTTGGGGATATCCTTAACCTGGTCGGGCGGCCGTCGTCCATTGACGCCGTCGCGGATATGGTCGGTAACGCCCAGCAAAAACTGCAGCAGGTGCAGATGCTGCCGGTGTTTATTGGTATCGGGTTGGGTGTACTGCTCGGCTCCATTCCGCTGTATGTGCCGGGCTTCCCGGTGGCGCTCAAGCTCGGCCTGGCGGGCGGACCGCTGATTATGGCGTTGATCCTCGGGCGTATTGGCTGCATCGGTAAGCTCTACTGGTTTATGCCGCCGAGCGCCAACCTGGCGCTGCGCGAGCTGGGTATTGTGCTGTTTCTGGCGGTGGTCGGGCTGAAGTCCGGCGGAGATTTTGTCGATACCCTGGTCAGAGGGGAAGGAATGAGCTGGGTCGGCTACGGCATATTCATCACAGCAATCCCGCTGCTGACGGTAGGCATACTGGCGCGTATGTTCGCTAAAATGAACTACCTGACGCTCTGCGGCATGCTTGCGGGCTCGATGACGGACCCACCCGCACTGGCCTTTGCCAATAACCTGCACGCCACCAGCGGCGCGGCAGCGCTCTCCTACGCCACGGTTTATCCGCTGGTAATGTTCCTGCGCATTATCACCCCGCAGCTACTGGCGGTGCTGTTCTGGGGGATGAGCTAACAGGTCGTCCGGGTGGATGCGCCGCAGATGGTAGTCCACCTGGTAATCGCTGGTGTTTCGGAACATGACGGAATAGTTGAGAAACTCGCCGCTGTCGCTGTAGGAAAGGGACGTGATTCGCAGCAGCGGCGTCTGTTCCGGAAGATTCAGATAACCCGCCAGCTGTTTATCCGCCAGCACCGGCGTCAGGCTCTCGTAATTGCCGCTAATGGTGATCTCGCACTCCTTCTCGATGTAATCAAACTTTGACCCTTCAAGATGCGCCAGAGAGAGGTTACGGAACAGCTTCACCGGCATAAAACTGTCCTCCAGCATGAGCGGTTTTCCGTCCACGTAGCGCACCCGCCGGGAAAAGTAGATCCGCTCATCCACCTGAATCCGCAGCTGGCTGGCGATGGCGGGCGGCGCGGGCATCACTTCGAACTGCAACACCTTGCTCTGCACCTCTTTCCCCTGCTGGCGCAACACCTCCACCAGCCCGGTGAGGTTTGTGGTTTCATGGTGAACGTCTTTACGCGCGACAAACGTTCCGCTGCCGTGCCGCCGCTCCACCAGACCCCAGCTCACCAGCAGATCCAGCGCTTTGCGGATGGTCATTCGCGCCACGCCGAACTCTTGCGCCAGCGCTTTTTCGCCCGGCAACGGGCTGCCGATGTTGTAGTCCGACGAATTCAGCCGCAGCCGCAACCTGTCGGCGATAGATTTGTAGATCACCAGTAGACCTCTCTGCCCTTATCAGGGCGTGGCTGGCGTGCTGACATGTCCATATTTACCACAAAAAGTAGACCTGATTGGTCAAAATAAAACCATGAATGCGATCACGAATCGCAGCGGCACGCCATGTTCGCGCATCAGTAAGTTCTTATGCTCACCTCAGGCCAGCAAAAAACCATAAAGGCCTCTCTCCCCTACAGGTTGTTACGTGAGGATTTAAAAATGCTCAGTCAAATACAACGTTTTGGCGGTGCCATGTTTACCCCGGTGTTGCTGTTTCCGTTCGCCGGGATCGTGGTGGGAATCGCCATTATGCTTCGCAATCCGCTGTTTGTCGGCGAAGCCTTAACGGCCCCTGATAACCTTTTCGCGCAGATCGTTCACATCATTGAAGAGGGCGGCTGGGCGGTTTTTCGCAATATGCCGCTGATTTTTGCCGTTGGCCTGCCGATTGGCCTGGCGAAGCAGGCGCAGGGCCGTGCCTGTCTGGCGGTGCTGATTAGCTTCCTCACCTGGAACTACTTCATCAACGCAATGGGCATGACCTGGGGCCACTTTTTTGGCGTCGATTTCACCGCCGAACCGACGGCAGGCAGCGGGCTGGCGATGATTGCCGGGATTAAAACGCTCGATACCAGCATTATCGGTGCCATCGTCATTTCGGGCATCGTTACCGCCATCCACAACCGCTATTTTGACAAGCCGCTGCCGGTGTTTCTGGGGATTTTTCAGGGCAGTTCGTTTGTCGTTATCCTCGCGTTTTTCGTCATGATCCCCTGCGCCTGGCTGACGCTGCTGGGCTGGCCGAAAGTGCAGATGGGCATCGAGTCCCTGCAGGCTTTCCTGCGTTCTGCCGGTGCGCTGGGCGTGTGGGTCTATACCTTCCTGGAACGCATTCTCATCCCAACCGGGCTGCACCACTTCGTCTACGGTCCGTTCATCTTCGGCCCGGCGGCGGTAGAGGGTGGGATTCAGGTCTACTGGGCGCAGCACCTGCAGGCGTTTAGTCAGAGCACGCTGCCGCTGAAAACCCTGTTCCCGGAAGGCGGATTCGCGCTGCACGGCAACTCGAAAGTGTTTGGCTCGGTCGGGATTGCGCTGGCGATCTGGTACACCGCCTCACCGGAAAACCGCGTCAAGGTCGCAGGGCTGCTGATCCCGGCCACGCTCACCGCCGTGCTGGTGGGCATTACTGAACCGCTGGAATTCACCTTCCTGTTTATCTCGCCGCTGCTGTTTGCCGTCCACGCCGTGCTGGCGGCCACCATGGCGACGGTGATGTACGTCTTCGGCGTCGTCGGCAACATGGGCGGCGGCCTGCTGGACCAGTTCCTGCCGCAAAACTGGATCCCGATGTTCCACAACCACGCGTCAACGGTGTTCACCCAGATTGGCATTGGCGTCTGCTTCACCGGGATCTACTTCGTGGTCTTCAAAACGCTGATTGCGCGTCTGAACCTGAAAACGCCGGGCCGGGAAGCGAGCGAAATAAAACTCTACAGCAAGGCGGACTATAAGGCGGCGCGCGGGCACACCACCGCCCCGGCAGCGGCCAGCCAGCAGGTCGGACAGGCAGCCGGGTTCCTGCAGGCGCTCGGTGGTGCGGCCAACATCGAAAGCATCAACAACTGTGCTACCCGCCTGCGTATCGCCCTGGTCGATATGGCGAAAACCCAAAGCGATGACGTCTTCAAAGCCCTCGGCGCCCACGGCGTGGTGCGACGCGGCAACGGCATTCAGGTAATTGTCGGTCTGCACGTTCCTCAGGTGCGCGACCAACTGGAATCGCTGATGAAAACCCCTTTAACGAATGAACAAACCACCCTGACAGAGGCTATATCATGAAAAAATTCTCAGTTGTCATTGCAGGCGGCGGCAGCACCTTTACGCCTGGTATCGTCCTGATGCTGTTAGCCAACCGTGACCGTTTCCCGCTGCGCGCCCTGAAGTTCTATGACAACGACGGCGCACGTCAGGAGACCATCGCCGAAGCGTGCAAAATCATCCTTAAGGAACAGGCGCCGGAGATTGAATTCAGCTATACCACCAATCCGAAAGCGGCGTTTAGTGATGTGGATTTCGTGATGGCGCATATCCGCGTGGGCAAATACCCGATGCGTGAAAAAGATGAAAAAATCCCGCTGCGCCACGGTGTGCTGGGCCAGGAAACCTGCGGACCGGGTGGCATTGCCTACGGCATGCGCTCAATCGGCGGCGTGCTGGAGCTGGTGGATTATATGGAGCAGTACTCCCCGAATGCGTGGATGCTGAACTACTCCAATCCGGCAGCGATTGTCGCGGAAGCGACCCGTCGCCTGCGTCCGAACGCCAAAATCCTCAATATCTGCGATATGCCGATCGGCATCGAAGGGCGCATGGCGCAGATTGTCGGCCTGAAAGACCGCAAAGAGATGCGCGTGCGTTACTACGGCCTGAACCACTTCGGCTGGTGGACGTCGATTGAAGATCTCAACGGTAACGATCTGATGCCGAAACTGCGCGAATACGTCGCTAAAAACGGCTATGTACCGCCGTCTGACGACGCCCATACCGAAGCGAGCTGGAACGATACCTTCGCCAAAGCCAAAGACGTGCAGGCGCTGGATCCGGACACCATGCCGAATACTTACCTGAAGTATTACCTGTTCCCGGACTACGTGGTGGCGCACTCCAGTCCCGAGCGTACCCGCGCCAATGAGGTGATGGATCACCGTGAGAAGCACGTGTTCAGTTCCTGCCGGGCGATTATCGCAGCCGGGAAATCCTCCGCCGGTGAGCTGGAGATTGACGAACATGCGTCCTATATCGTCGATCTGGCGACCGCGATTGCCTTCAATACCCAGGAGCGGATGCTGCTGATTGTGCCGAACAACGGGGCGATCCATAACTTTGATGCCGACGCGATGGTGGAGATACCATGCCTGGTGGGCCATAACGGGCCGGAGCCGCTCACGGTGGGCGATATTCCGCACTTCCAGAAAGGGCTGATGAGCCAGCAGGTGGCGGTGGAAAAACTGGTGGTGGATGCCTGGGAGCAGCGCTCGTACCAGAAACTCTGGCAGGCGATCACCCTCTCCAAAACCGTACCGAGTGCCTCTGTGGCGAAAGCGATTCTTGATGACCTGATCGAGGCCAATAAGGGGTTCTGGCCGGAGCTGCATTAATCTTCCCGACCGGCATCGCCCGATGCCGGTCTCCTTGTCCTGGTCGATTTACGCTATGCTGAAGCCTGCCCGTAGCACGACAAGGAACCTTCATGAAAATTTCCCGCCTCGGCGAAGCGCCGGACTACCGCTTCTCTCTGGCCAATGAACGCACGTTTTTAGCGTGGATCCGCACCGCACTGGGTTTTCTGGCGGCAGGTGTCGGCCTCGACCAGCTCGCGCCTGATTTCGCCACGCCGTTGATTCGTGAAGTGCTGGCTCTGCTGTTGTGTCTGTTCGCGGGCGTGCTGGCGATTTACGGCTACCTGCGCTGGCTGCGCAATGAGAAGGCGATGCGTCTGAAGCAGGATCTGCCCTATACGCGCGGGCTACTCATCATCAGCGCAATCCTGCTGGCGGTGGCGGGCGTGGTGATGGTGCTGGTGTTTTATGGCGGATAGCCGCAAAGCGCGACGCGAAGCGGACCCCGGCCTGCAGCCGGAGCGGACGTCGCTGGCGTGGCTGCGTACGCTGCTGGGGTATGGCGCGCTGATTGCCCTGGCGATTAAGCACAACTGGCATCGCACCGGGGTGCCGTTCTGGATCTCCGTCGTCGTACTCGCGCTGGTGGCTGTCATTTTATGGCGCTATACCCGCAGCCGTAACCTGATGGACGTGGCGCAGGACGATTTTGTGCAGCCGAAGGCGGTGCGGGATAAGTTCCTGATCGCCCTGGCTGTACTGTCGCTGTCACTGCTGTTTGCGGTCACCCATATTCAGCAAATTTTGCACCTGTAGGCCGGGTAAGGCGCAGCCGCCACCCGGCGTCATGGCTTCCCTTGAGCCAGATATTTCACCATCTCCTCTTCCGGTACCATGCCGCCGCCGGTCGCCCACACCAGGTGAGTGACGTTCGCATCGGAATGCACGCGCAGCGGCCCGGCCATGCCCGCCAGCGCGGACGGCTCCAGGCGAATCCCTTCCTCCTGCGCCAGCCAGCCGAGCATGTCGTACATGCTCTGATCGGAGAGCGTGTAGAACCCGTCGAGCAGGCGATCCATCGCGCGGCCGACGAAGCCAGAGGCGCGCCCTACCGCCAGCCCGTCGGCGGCCGTCAGGTTATCGATGCCCAGGTCCTGCACGGCAATCTCATCGTGCAGGCCGGTGTAGACGCCCAGCAGCATGCATGGAGAGTGCGTGGGCTCCGCGAAGAAGCAGTGGACGTTGTCACCAAAGGCCAGCTTCAGGCCAAACGCCACGCCGCCAGGGCCGCCGCCTACGCCGCACGGCAGATAGACATACAGCGGGTGTTCGGCATCCACCACGCGGCCCTGTTCGGCAAACTGTGCCTTCAGACGCTCGCCTGCAACGGCGTAGCCCAGGAACAGGGTGCGGGAGTTTTCATCATCGATAAAGAAGCAGTTCGGATCGCTTTCCGCCGCTTTGCGTCCCTGCTCCACCGCCACGCCGTAATCCTGCTCATATTCCACGACGATGACGCCGTGGCTGCGCAGTTTGGCTTTTTTCCACTCGCGGGCGTCGGCAGACATATGCACCGTCACCTTAAAGCCAATGCGTGCGCTCATGATGCCGATGGACATCCCCAGGTTGCCGGTGGAGCCCACCGCGATGCTGTACTGGCTAAAGAAGTCCTTAAAGCGCGGCTCCAGCAGAATGCTGTAGTCGTCTTCAACGCTCAGCAACCCGGCTTCCAGCGCCAGTTTTTCCGCGTGGGTCAGCACCTCATAGATGCCGCCGCGCGCTTTAATCGAGCCGGAGATCGGCAGATGGCTGTCTTTTTTCAGCAGCAGCGTGCCGGGAATGGCTTTGCCAGATTCTTTCTCCAGCCGCGCCTGCATTGCCGGAATGGCGACCAGTTCGGATTCAATTATCCCCTTCGTGGTGGCTGTCTCCGGGAAGGCTTTCGCCAGATACGGTGCGAAGCGGTTGAGACGCGCATGCGCGTCGTCCACGTCGGCTTTGGTCAGCCCGACATAGGGCAGCCCCTCAGCCAGCGAGGTGGTACGCGGGTTAAGCCAGGTGGTTTCTTTCAGGGCAATCAGATCCTCAACCAGAGGAAACTGTGCGGTTAAAGTGGTGATAGTTGCGTTTTCCATAATACGTCTCTTCGCGCTCAGATAATGAAAGAAAGCAGGAATGTGCCGCCAAGTGCAAGCACCGAGGCGATAAACGTCGCCGTCGTATAGTATTTGAAGGTCTCATGCAGGGTCGCGCCGCAGTATTGCTTCACCAGCCAGAAGAGAGAATCGGTAACGATCGTGCAGCCAATGGCGCCAGAACCGATGGCTATGGTAATGATCTCCGGGCTGACGTTCGGGTAGAGCGGCAGCATCGGCGCGACGATAGCCGTCGCGCCC
>NZ_JAIWJZ010000066.1:0-212 GCF_020216105.1 Enterobacter sp. K16B | reverse complement strand
GTTCCGGCCTCATTCGAAAACACCCTGACTGACCGGGTGCAGATTAATGAGATCCGCATCAGCAGCAAGCGGCTCTACCGTCCGGCTTTTGTGCAGCGTATCCGGCTGCGGGAACAGAAACTGAAAAACAGCGCTACCGTTGACCCTGTAGATCAGCCTTTTCTCAAGCAGGTATACAGGCTGAGTGATAATGCGGTGATTTTTGACCGCAA
>NZ_JAIWJZ010000065.1:0-264 GCF_020216105.1 Enterobacter sp. K16B | reverse complement strand
CAAGCAGGTATACAGGCTGAGTGATAATGCGGTGATTTTTGACCGCAACAGAAATGAGAGTGTGGCGGGGTTTGGGCGCATTCTGGAAGGTCATCTGTACGTTGACGGTGTGGCATTCATCCTGACATCTGAAATCAGGGATGTATCGGACCCCAAATACAAGAAAGACATGATCGATTATTTAAATGGGGGAATGAAAGAGTATCAACTCAATACTAAACCCCAGAAACTGGCAGAATTACAGGACCTCATGTCCCGGCTGAG
>NZ_JAIWJZ010000064.1:0-16097 GCF_020216105.1 Enterobacter sp. K16B | reverse complement strand
GAAGTGATTCACATCCGCCGTGTCGATGGAGGCGCATTATAGGGAGTTCTCCGCAGGCCGCAACCGCTAAATGACAGAAAGATGACTGACTGCTGCATTCCACAGCAAAACCCCGCCTTATACCTTTTTACACACAGACTTATCCACAATGATACGAAAAAGTGAAAATGTGCGAGCGTTGCGCAAACGTTTTCGTTAAAATGCTCGCGCTTCACAAGGATGCCTCGTCAGGTGTGTTAGATGAGTTTTTCACAGGAAAATTCATCTAACGCTCTCTGTAATCGTGAAATCCAGGGGATTTACCATGCAACAACGTCGTCCAGTCCGCCGCGCTCTGCTCAGTGTTTCTGATAAAGCCGGTATCGTCGAATTCGCTCAGGCACTTTCTGCACGCGGTGTGGAGCTGCTTTCTACAGGCGGTACCGCTCGCCTGTTAGCAGATAAAGGTCTGCCGGTAACCGAAGTGTCCGATTACACCGGTTTCCCGGAAATGATGGATGGACGCGTCAAAACCCTGCACCCAAAAGTCCACGGCGGTATTCTTGGCCGTCGCGGTCAGGACGACGCCATTATGGAACAGCATGAGATCGCGCCAATCGACATGGTTGTCGTTAACCTCTATCCGTTCGCCCAGACCGTTGCCCGTGAAGGCTGCTCTCTGGAAGATGCCGTAGAAAATATTGATATCGGCGGCCCGACCATGGTGCGCTCCGCAGCCAAGAACCATAAAGATGTCGCCATCGTCGTAAAGAGCAGCGATTACGAAGCCATTATTAATGAGATGGACGCCAACGAAGGGTCACTGACCCTGGAAACGCGTTTCGACCTCGCCATCAAAGCCTTCGAACACACCGCCGCGTACGACAGCATGATTGCCAACTACTTCGGTAGCCTGGTACCGGCTTACCACGGTGAAAGTAAAGATCCTTCCGGTCGCTTCCCGCGCACCCTGAACCTGAACTTCATCAAGAAGCAGGATATGCGTTACGGTGAGAACAGCCACCAGCAGGCTGCTTTCTATATAGAAGAAGAGGTAAAAGAAGCCTCTGTTGCGACCGCCCGGCAGGTTCAGGGTAAGGCGCTCTCCTATAACAACATTGCCGATACCGACGCCGCGCTGGAATGCGTGAAAGAATTCAGCGAGCCAGCCTGCGTTATCGTCAAGCACGCAAACCCATGCGGCGTTGCCGTGAGCACCTCCATTCTGGATGCCTATGACCGCGCGTATAAAACCGACCCGACGTCTGCCTTCGGCGGCATTATCGCGTTTAACCGCGAACTGGATGCCGAAACCGCACAGGCCATTATCTCCCGTCAGTTTGTTGAAGTGATCATCGCGCCATCGGCGTCTGAAGAAGCGCTGAAGATCACTGCGGCGAAACAGAACGTGCGCGTCCTGGTTTGCGGCCAGTGGGCGGAACGCGTTCCGGGCCTGGACTTCAAACGCGTGAACGGCGGCCTGCTGGTTCAGGACCGCGATCTGGGTATGGTGACAGAAGCCGACCTGCGCGTGGTGACCAAGCGTCAGCCAACAGAGCAGGAGCTGCGTGACGCGCTGTTCTGCTGGAAAGTGGCGAAGTTCGTCAAATCCAACGCCATTGTTTACGCCAAAGAGAACATGACCATCGGGATAGGCGCAGGCCAGATGAGCCGCGTTTACTCGGCGAAAATCGCGGGCATTAAAGCAGGCGATGAAGGTCTGGAAGTGAAAGGCTCCGCCATGGCCTCTGATGCCTTCTTCCCGTTCCGTGACGGTATCGACGCGGCTGCCGCGGTAGGCATCACCTGCGTGATCCAGCCGGGTGGTTCTATCCGTGACGACGAAGTGATTGCCGCTGCCGACGAACACGGCATTGCGATGATCTTCACCGACATGCGTCACTTCCGCCATTAATTTCCGGAGCAGAAAATGAAAGTATTAGTGATTGGTAACGGCGGACGCGAGCACGCTCTGGCATGGAAAGCGGCCCAGTCTCCGCGGGTGAAAACGGTCTTCGTGGCGCCGGGCAACGCCGGTACCGCCCTGGAACCCGCGCTGCAGAACGTGGCTATCGGCGTGACCGACATTCCGGCGCTGCTGAGCTTTGCCCAAAGCGAGAAAATCGACCTGACCATCGTCGGCCCGGAAGCGCCGCTGGTGATTGGCGTGGTGGATGCGTTCCGCGCGGCAGGCCTGAAAATCTTCGGCCCAACGGAAGGTGCTGCCCAGCTGGAGGGCTCCAAAGCTTTCACCAAAGATTTCCTCGCACGTCACAATATCCCGACGGCGGAATACCAGAACTTCACAGAGGTTGAGCCCGCTCTGGCTTACCTGCGTGAAAAAGGCGCACCGATTGTCATTAAGGCCGACGGTCTGGCTGCCGGGAAAGGCGTGATCGTAGCGATGACGCTCGAAGAAGCTGAAGCCGCGGTTCAGGATATGCTGGCAGGCAATGCTTTTGGCGATGCGGGCCACCGCATTGTGATTGAAGAGTTCCTCGACGGCGAAGAGGCGAGCTTTATCGTGATGGTCGACGGCGAGCACGTTCTGCCGATGGCCACCAGCCAGGATCATAAGCGTGTGGGCAATGGCGATACCGGCCCGAATACCGGCGGAATGGGGGCTTACTCCCCTGCTCCGGTGGTCACTGATGAAGTGCACCAGCGCACGATGGAGCGCATCATCTGGCCAACCGTCAAAGGGATGGCTGCCGAGGGGAATACGTACACCGGTTTCCTCTATGCGGGCCTGATGATCGACAAACAGGGTAATCCTAAGGTCATAGAATTCAACTGCCGCTTTGGCGATCCGGAAACCCAGCCCATCATGCTGCGCATGAAATCCGACCTGGTAGAACTGTGCCTGGCGGCGTGCGAAGGTAAGCTGGACGAGAAAACGTCCGAGTGGGACGAGCGTGCGTCACTGGGCGTAGTCATTGCTGCGGGTGGATACCCTGGCCACTACAACACCGGTGATGAGATCCACGGCCTGCCGCTGGAAGAGGTTGAAGACGCGAAGGTATTCCACGCCGGAACGAAGCTGGCTGACGATGACCGCGTACTGACCAACGGCGGACGCGTGCTGTGTGCCACCGCGCTGGGCCATACCGTAGCAGAAGCACAGAAACGCGCCTATGCGCTGATGGCGGATATTCACTGGAACGGTAGCTTTAGCCGCCAGGATATCGGCTATCGCGCGATTGCGCGTGAGCAGGGGGAGTAATTTCCCCTCACCCTAACCCTCTCCCAAAGGGAGAGGGGATCGTTCGTAGGCCGGATAAGCGTTAGCGCCATCCGGCTTAATCCACAGAACTCAGAAACTCTTCTCTGTCGGCTGCCAGGTGCAGAAGTCTTCGTTAGCCACCAGCAGCAGCTGAGAGCCTTCCGGCGCGTCAAGCCACGCCACACTCACTTCCATTGATGAATGCCGCTGACGGCGTTCGATGTGTTCGATGGCCCAGGATTCGAGATCAGGCTTGATGGTCTGCCCTTCGCAGGTTGTCACCGTCCCATCAGTATGCCAGCGCCCCTGGCGCAGCACGACGCGGCCCTGACGCAGCGCATCGCTGGTCTGGCGGATTTGTTCAGCACGGTAACGGTAGAGCGCGATTTGATCGCTGGAAAGCTGCTGTTTTTGACCGCTGACTTCACGCTGCATAAAGCTTAGCTCACCGTGGTCGTCAAAACGCACTTTCACATGTTCGGGGGTTTTGCTGTAGACGTTCAGTTCAATGAGCGACAGCTCATCGCCCTGCCAGCGATATTCCGCCGTCGACGTATTGCCGTTATGCCACGGGCTAAACGCAGAGAGCAGATGAACTTCACCGCCGGTATCTTTACGCCAGATCCTGACCGCACCCTGGTTATCCGCGTAGCCACTGGCGGTAAACGGTGGCAGAGAGGTATCGTGGCTACAGGCTGACAGCAACAGCATGCCTGCCAGCGCGAGCGTTCCACGCCAGAAAGACAAAAGGGGCGTTGCCGCCCCTTCGCTAAAACTGTTCACTGCCACGCGTCTTACTTAACAGCGTCTTTCAGTGCTTTACCAGAAACAAATGCCGGCACGTTAGCTGCGGCGATTTTGATTTCTTTACCGGTCTGCGGGTTGCGGCCAGTACGCTCAGCGCGGTGGTTCACTTTGAAGGTACCGAAACCAACCAGTTGTACAGCATCACCTTCTTTCAGAGACTCAGTAATAGCAGCCAGGGTAGATTCCAGAGCAGCTTTAGCCTGCACTTTAGACAGATCAGCCTTGTCCGCAATTACATCAATCAGTTGAGTCTTGTTCATAAGTTATCCTTTCAATGTGTTTATCGCTTGCTAAGCATCGAGTGCGACGAAAATGCCAAAAAAGCACTCTCCTGCATACACGCACCGATAGCCACTTTTTTTCGCCCCCCAAATGTAGACCAGACAAGGGTCGAAAGGGAAGAGTCGAGGAGCGACAAAACGGGCGTTATCTCAAGTTTTCTTATCTCATTGGTTAAAAATTATACCAATATTGCTCTCGCCGGCCTCACGTAAGTCCGCGCGCAGCCCTTTTATCAGCTCAATATCGCGTTCTTCACACTCTGCCAGCAGGCGGAAAATTTCCCACTGAATGTCCCATTCTTGCTCTACGGCCGGGTTTGCACGCAGCTCTTCGTCGGTCATTTCACGACCTTCCTGGGTCATTTCCAGCATCGCCACGGTGGTGATAGACGCTTTACTGACTTCGATAGCATGCTCCAGCGTTTCGCCACTCAGACGGGAGTGAAGCAGTTCGCTTAACGCCACGCAGGCATCAATCGCCGGGTAGACGCCATACAGGTCAAAATCATCCGCAACCGGAATCGCCTCTTCCAGCTTTTCCAGCTGAGAGTCGAAATTCACCTTCGCGTCTTTCACCGTCAGCGTTTCCCAGATCAGGTCCAGAATGCGACGATAAATATGCCCATCGCCAAAGCCCGTCTCCTTACAAAACGCGGCATAGTTGGGATACATGCGCTCGCACAGGCAAGCCATAAAGGTGACGTGCTGCCAGCTTTCCAGCTTTTCCAGGCGCAGGTGAATCGGGTTTTGTAGCATGATGATCTCTCGAATCGAAAATTAGGCGCAGTTTACCTGAATCATCGCTGAATTTCCTGCCAACGAACAAAAGCTGGACGCGAAGAGGCCACGGCGTCTGCCCAGCGCGTGGGTTCCGGTAAACGGTAGCCCTTCATACAGCGCTGCACCCACGCCAGAGCGCTGTCCATGCTTACCCGATGCCCGGTGGCGATAAACAGCGGGTTACAACGGGCTTTACTGCGCCAGACCCATGCCAGCTGCTCCCCTTTATGGATAAGCGGCGCCAGCGCGCCCGGCTCAGCGGAAAGGGGTTCAAACGCGCCGCAGAGACGTTTCTTGGCGACGCCAATGGTCGGCACATCCACCAGCAGCCCAAAGTGGCTGGCAACGCCTAAACGGCGCGGGTGTGAGATACCGTGTCCATCGACAAACAGCAGGTCGGGTTTTTGCGAAAGTTGCTCCCACGCGGTCAGCAGCGCGGGATATTCACGAAAGGAGAGAAAACCGGGAATGTAGGGCATGGTGGTGGCGATACGCGCCACCTTGTATTCCACCAGCTCAAGCGAAGGGTATTTCAGAACCACCATTGCCGCTCGCGTCACTTCACCGCCCTGCTCGAACCCAACGTCGGCCCCGCCAATGTACTGGGGAGGATCCTTATCCAGCCGATCCTCACGGATCACTGATGAAGCCAGTTCGATTTGCTGAGCGCGTAGCGACGCGAGATCCATAACCACTCCTTACTGGTGATACTGGGCAGAAAGCCGATGCACCGCCTCCACAAATACGCCAGCGTGCTCTGGCGGCACATCCTGATGAATACCATGGCCAAGGTTAAAGACGTGTCCTTCACCCTTGCCGAAACCAGACAGTATAGTCGACACTTCTTCCTCAATGCGGGCAGGCGGTGCGTAGAGCATGGAAGGATCCATATTGCCCTGCAGCGCCACTTTGTCGCCCACGCGGCGGCGGGCATCAGCGATATCGGTGGTCCAGTCGAGACCCAGCGCGTCACAGCCGGTTGCCGCCATGGCTTCCAGCCACTGACCGCCACCTTTGGTGAACAGCGTCACCGGCACGCGGCGGCCTTCGTTTTCACGCAACAGGCCATCGACGATTTTGTGCATGTAGTACAGCGAGAACTGCTGATAATCGCGGCCGGTCAGCACGCCACCCCAGGTGTCGAAAATCATGACCGACTGCGCACCCGCTTTAATCTGCGCGTTGAGGTAGAGCGTGACGCTCTTCGCCAGCTTGTCGAGAAGCGCATGCAGGGCCAGCGGCTCGGCGTACATCATCTTTTTAATCTGGGTGAAGGCTTTGCTGCTGCCCCCTTCAACCATATAGGTCGCCAGCGTCCATGGGCTGCCGGAAAAACCAATCAGCGGCACTTCGCCTTTCAGCTCGCGGCGAATGGTGCGCACGGCGTTCATCACATACCCCAGTTCTCCTTCCGGATCGGGGATCGGCAGCTTATCGACATCCGCTTTGCTTTTGATCGGGGAGGTAAAACGCGGGCCTTCACCGGTTTCGAAATAGAGCCCAAGGCCCATCGCGTCCGGAATGGTCAGAATGTCCGAAAAGAGAATGGCGGCATCCAGCGGGAAGCGACGCAGCGGCTGGAGCGTCACTTCGCAGGCCAGCTCGGCGTTTTTGCACAGCGACATAAAATCACCCGCCTGCGCGCGCGTGGCTTTGTACTCTGGCAAATAGCGTCCCGCCTGGCGCATCATCCATACCGGGGTGACATCAACGGGCTGGCGCAGCAGCGCACGCAGATAACGATCGTTCTTCAGTTCGGTCATTTTTGCAGTTCCTTAAGCGTCATGGCCCCAGTGTAACACTACTCATACTCGGCCCGACACATCGCCACGGTATCTTCTATCAGCCGACGCGCCACGGTGCCCGGTGGGGGAAGGAGCGGTAAATCGTCATAGCGATACCAGTTCGCTTCCAGCAGCTCTTTCTGATCGATAACGATCTCGCCGCTGTCGTATTCGGCCATAAAGGCCGTCATCAGCGACTGCGGGAAGGGCCAGGGCTGGGAGGTCACGTAGCGCAGGTTCTTCACTTTGATCCCGCTCTCCTCCATCACCTCGCGCGCCACCGCCTGCTCCAGCGTTTCACCCACCTCAACGAAGCCAGCCAGCACGGTGTGAATGCCGTTGCGATGACGGGTATGCTGGGCCAGCAAAATAGAATCCTCCCGGCGGATAGCGACGATAATGCACGGCGCAATTTGTGGGTAGTAGCGTTCGCGGCAGTGGCTGCAGAGCATCGCCCACTCGGTTTTGCTCGGGTGCATGGTGTGACCGCAGTAGCCGCAATATTTATGCGAGCGGTAAAACTCCGCCAGCTGTACACCGCGCCCCGCCAGCTGGAACAGGCCCACATCCAGATCCAACACCTGTCGAACCGATCCCATCTCCTGACGGCGGGGTTGTTGGATCAACCACACCGCATCTCCCTGCCATTCGCCGATCTTCAGCGCCGGCTGGCCCACAAGATCGAACCTCTCTGCTGCGCCATAAGGGATCTCCCCGTCAGGAAGCCATAATTTTTGTTCGTGACTGACGATCCACCAACCGAGATCTGATTTTTCAATAATACGATCCATATCTATTGCACTACCTTCGCTTCACTGACATGTTGTTAGCATTGTGGTTACATTCTGGATGAGCAGATTCAATCCTACACTTTGCGGAGTCGACCATGTTAAACCAGCTGGAAAGCCTGACTGAGCGCGTTAGAGGAAGTAACAAACTGGTGGATCGCTGGCTACATGTGCGCAAGCATCTACTCGTGGCTTATTACAATCTGGTCGGTATTAAGCCTGGCAAAGAATCGTTTATGCGGTTGAATGAAAAAGCGCTGGATGATTTTTGTCAGAGCCTGGTCGACTATCTGTCCGACGGCCATTTCAATATTTATGAACGCATTATCCGCGAAATGGAAGGGACAACACCGTATTTAGCGGCCAGCAAGCTCTATCCGCTGCTGGAAGCCAACACCCAGCAGATCATGGACTACTACGATTCCACGCTTGAGAACGCCATCGATCACGATAACTATCTTGAGTTCCAGCAGGCGCTTTCCGACCTTGGCGAAGCGCTGGAAGAGCGATTCACGCTGGAAGATAAGCTGATTAGCCTCGTCCTGGATGCCAGCCCCGAAGATAACATCGTGCGCCCTGCTTGAGTTCTTAATCGTTAACGAGTAATTTACAACCATTCGCCCCTCTCACGAGGGGGATTTTTCTTGTCGGAGTGCCCAGAGCGAAAGCCGGGCTGAGACCGTTAATTCGGGATCCGCGGAACCTGATCAGGTTAATACCTGCGAAGGGAACAAGAGTCACACTGCTGTTGTATCGCCCCCTGGGCGATCCTCTCTTGCTTCATCCGTCGTCTGACAAGCCATGTCCTTCACTTTTGGAATGAGCTATGTCTACTGCAAAACTGACCCGCCGCGAACAGCGCGCACAGGCCCAACACTTTATTGATACCCTGGAAGGCACTGCTTTCCCGAACTCAATACGCATCTACATTTCCGGCTCCCGGGCCGATATCCGCGTCCCGATGCGTGAAATCCAGCTGAGCCCGACGCTTATCGGCGGCAGCAAAGATAACCCGCAGTATGAAGAAAACGAAGCCGTGCCGGTGTATGACACCTCCGGCCCGTACGGCGATCCTGCTGTTGCCATTAACGTGCAGCAGGGTCTGGCGAAACTGCGCCAGCCATGGATTGACGAACGTAATGACTGCGAAGCGCTGTCTGACCGCAGTTCGGCTTACACCAAAGCGCGTCTGGCCGACGACGGTCTTGATGAGCTGCGCTTCGCCGGACTGTTGACGCCGAAACGGGCGAAAGCGGGCAAACGTGTGACCCAGTTGCACTATGCGCGCCAGGGTATCGTCACGCCGGAGATGGAGTTTATCGCTATCCGTGAAAACATGGGGCGCGAGCGCATCCGCAGCGAAGTGCTCCGCCATCAGCATCCGGGCGAAGGCTTTGGCGCTCGCCTGCCGGAGAACATCACGCCGGAGTTTGTGCGTGATGAGGTGGCCGCAGGCCGTGCGATTATCCCCGCCAACATCAACCACCCGGAATCTGAGCCGATGATTATCGGCCGCAATTTCCTGGTGAAGGTTAACGCCAATATCGGTAACTCGGCCGTCACCTCTTCCATCGAAGAAGAGGTGGAAAAGCTCGTCTGGTCAACGCGCTGGGGTGCGGACACGGTCATGGATCTCTCAACCGGGCGCTATATTCACGAAACCCGCGAGTGGATCCTGCGTAACAGCCCGGTCCCTATCGGAACGGTGCCCGTCTACCAGGCCCTGGAGAAGGTCAACGGCATTGCCGAAGACCTCACCTGGGAAGCCTTCCGCGACACGCTGCTGGAGCAGGCTGAACAGGGCGTAGACTACTTCACCATTCACGCGGGCGTACTGCTGCGCTACGTGCCGATGACGGCGAAACGTCTGACCGGTATTGTCTCACGCGGCGGCTCCATCATGGCCAAATGGTGCCTGTCGCACCATAAAGAGAACTTCCTCTACGAACACTTCCACGAGATCTGCGAAATCTGCGCCGCGTACGATGTCTCCCTGTCGCTGGGGGATGGCCTGCGTCCGGGCTCTATTCGCGACGCGAACGACGAAGCGCAATTTGCCGAGCTGCATACCCTGGGCGAGCTGACCAAAATCGCCTGGGAGTATGACGTGCAGGTGATGATTGAAGGCCCGGGACATGTGCCGATGCAGATGATCCGCCGCAACATGACCGAAGAGCTGGAGCACTGCCACGAAGCGCCATTCTACACCCTGGGGCCGCTGACCACCGATATTGCGCCAGGCTATGACCACTTCACCTCCGGGATTGGGGCGGCGATGATTGGCTGGTTCGGCTGCGCCATGCTCTGCTATGTGACGCCGAAAGAGCACCTCGGTCTGCCTAACAAAGAGGACGTGAAGCAGGGGCTGATTACCTACAAAATCGCCGCCCACGCTGCGGACCTGGCGAAAGGCCATCCCGGCGCGCAAATCCGCGATAACGCCATGTCGAAGGCGCGCTTTGAATTCCGCTGGGAAGATCAGTTCAACCTGGCGCTGGACCCGTTCACCGCCCGCGCCTATCACGACGAGACCCTGCCGCAGGAATCGGGCAAAGTCGCGCACTTCTGCTCCATGTGCGGACCGAAATTCTGCTCGATGAAAATCAGCCAGGAGGTACGCGACTACGCCGCCACGCAAACCATTGAAGTGGGCATGGCGGACATGTCTGAAACCTTCCGCGCCAAAGGCGGCGAAATCTACCTCAAAAAAGAGGAGGCGTAATGTATCAGCCCGATTTTCCGCCCGTTCCCTACCGTTTAGGGCTCTATCCGGTGGTGGACAGCGTGGCGTGGATAGAGCGCTTGCTGGAGGCCGGCGTTCGCACGATCCAGTTGCGCATCAAGGATAAACACGATGACGAGGTGGAGGCGGATGTGGTCGCCGCCATTGCGCTGGGGCGTCAGTATCACGCCCGTCTGTTTATCAACGACTACTGGCGACTGGCCGTTAAGCACCAGGCTTACGGCGTGCATCTGGGTCAGGAGGATCTGGAAACAACGGACCTGAGCGCTATCCGGGACGCCGGATTACGGCTGGGGGTGTCAACGCACGACGACATGGAGATCGACGTGGCGCTGACGGCTCGCCCCTCCTATATCGCGCTCGGTCACGTCTTTCCGACGCAAACCAAACAGATGCCCTCCGCACCGCAGGGGCTGACGCAGCTGGCGGGTCACGTCAAACGCCTTGCCGATTATCCTACCGTCGCCATCGGCGGCATTAGCCTTGAACGGGTGCCGGCGGTGCTGGAGATGGGCGTTGGCAGTATTGCCGTCGTCAGCGCCATCACTCAGGCCGCAAACTGGCAGACCGCCACCGAACAGCTGTTACAGCTGGCAGGAGCAGGTGATGAATGATCGTGATTTTATGCGCTACAGCCGCCAGATCCTGCTGGAGGATATTGCCATCGACGGGCAGCAAAAACTGCTCGCCAGCCGGGCGCTGATTGTTGGTCTGGGAGGATTAGGCGCACCTGCCGCGCTCTATCTGGCAGGCGCCGGCGTGGGCACGCTGGTGCTGGCCGATGACGACGACGTGCATCTCAGTAACCTGCAGCGCCAAATCCTTTTTACCACGGAGGATGTCAACCAGCCCAAAGCGCGTATTACCCGCCAACGGCTGAATCAGTTGAACCCGGATATTACGCTTATTGCGCGCCAGGAGCGGCTCAGCGGCGAACATTTGCAGCGTGAAGTCGCCCTTGCTGATGTGGTGCTGGACTGTACCGACAATATGGCGACGCGCCAGGCGATCAACGCCGCCTGCGTGGCCACGCATACCCCCCTCGTCACCGCCAGTGCGGTGGGGTTCGGCGGCCAGATGATGGTCCTGACGCCACCGTGGGCACAGGGCTGCTATCGCTGCCTGTGGCCGGATGATGCCGAACCGGAACGCAACTGCCGCACGGCAGGCATTCTTGGTCCGGTGGTCGGCGTAATGGGCACCATGCAGGCGCTGGAAGCCATCAAGCTACTCAGCGGCATGGAGACGGAACGCAATACCCTGCGGCTGTTTGATGCCCGCTCCAGCGGCTGGCGCCACCTGGCGCTGCACCGTGACAGCCGCTGCCCGGTATGCGGAGGCCACGATGCGCATTCTGTTTAACGATGAGCCGATGAAATGCGATGACGGCCTCACCGTTGCCGTCCTGCTCGACAAGCTGCGCCAGCTCAGGCCGGGAACGGCGCTGGCACTCAATCAACAGATCCTGCCGCGCGAGCAGTGGGAACATCAGCAGGTCAATGAGGGCGACCAGATCCTGCTGTTTCAGGTTATCGCAGGGGGCTGAGATGTTACGTATTGCCGATAAAATTTTTGATTCGCATCTGTTTACCGGAACCGGGAAATTCGCCTCGCCGCAGCTGATGGTGGACGCCATTCGGGAAAGCGGCAGCCAGCTGGTGACGCTGGCGCTCAAGCGCGTGGATCTGCGCCACCACAGCGACGCCATTCTGGCTCCCTTACTGGAAGCGGGCGTCACGCTGCTGCCCAACACCTCCGGTGCGAAAACCGCCGAGGAGGCGATTTTTGCGGCTCAGCTGGCCCGTGAAGCGCTGGGCACACGCTGGCTCAAGCTGGAAATTCACCCGGACGCGCGCTGGCTGCTGCCCGATCCCATCGAAACGCTGAAAGCGGCTGAAAAGCTGGTGCAGCAAGGCTTTACTGTTCTGCCTTACTGCGGGGCCGATCCCGTGCTGTGTAAACGGCTGGAAGAGGTCGGCTGCGCCGCCGTCATGCCGTTGGGCGCGCCTATCGGCTCCAATCAGGGGCTGGAAACCCGCGCGATGCTGGAAATCATCATCGAACAGGCCACCGTACCGGTGGTGGTTGATGCTGGCATTGGCGTACCCAGCCACGCCGCGCAGGCGCTGGAGATGGGTGCCGATGCGGTACTGGTGAACACCGCCATCGCGGTTGCCGACGATCCGGTCATGATGGCCCGCGCGTTCCGCATGGCTGTCGAAGCCGGCTTGCTGGCAAGAGCGTCCGGCCCCGGTTCACGCAGTTTTCAGGCACAGGCCACCAGCCCGCTGACCGGTTTTCTGGAGGCGATCTCATGAGGACATTTACCGAGCGCTGGCGGCAGCTTAACTGGGACGACATTGCCCTGCGCATCAACAGCAAAACGGCGGCCGACGTGGAGCGGGCGTTGCAGGCCCGACATCTTACCCGTGAAGATCTGATGGCCCTGCTCTCGCCGGCAGCCAGCGCGTACCTCGAACCGATGGCCCAGCGTGCCCAGCGGCTTACCCGTCAGCGCTTTGGCAACACGGTGAGCTTCTACGTACCGCTCTATCTTTCGAATCTGTGCGCTAATGACTGTACCTACTGCGGTTTCTCCATGAGCAACCGCATCAAACGTAAAACGCTCGATGAGGGTGAGATTGCCCGTGAGTGTACGGCCATCCGTGAAATGGGCTTTGAGCATCTGCTGCTGGTAACGGGCGAACATCAGGGGAAGGTGGGAATGGACTATTTTCGCCAGCACCTTCCCGCTATTCGTCGTCAGTTCGCGTCGTTGCAGATGGAAGTGCAGCCTCTTTCGCAGGAGGAGTACGCGGAGCTCAAAACGCTCGGTCTGGATGGGGTCATGGTCTATCAGGAAACGTACCATGAGGCGACCTATGCCCGGCATCATCTTAAGGGGAAGAAACAGGATTTCATCTTCCGCCTGGAGACCCCGGACAGGCTGGGCCGCGCTGGGATCGACAAAATCGGTCTGGGCGCGCTGATCGGGCTCTCCGACAGCTGGCGGGTGGATTGCTACATGGTGGCGGAACATCTCCTGTGGCTCCAGCAGCACTACTGGCAGAGCCGTTATTCTATCTCTTTCCCCCGGCTGCGACCTTGCGCAGGCGGGATTGAACCGGCGTCGCTTATGGATGAGCGCCAGCTGGTGCAGACCATCTGCGCGTTTCGCCTGCTCGCGCCGGAAGTGGAGTTATCCCTGTCAACGCGTGAATCGCCGGCGTTTCGCGATCGCGTGGTCCCGCTCGCGATCAACAACGTCAGCGCGTTTTCCAAAACGCAACCTGGAGGCTACGCCGACGATCGCCCGGAGCTGGAGCAGTTTGTACCGCATGACGGGCGGCGTCCGGAAGCGGTCGCTGCCGCCCTGAGCGCTCAGGGATTACAACCGGTCTGGAAAGACTGGGACAGCTGGCTGGGAAGAGCCTCACAATAACGTTGCAACGTACCGCAACCCGATAAAAAAGTGTCGAGGCGCTACGGAGAGTCACAACCGGATGATTGCCAGCACTCATCCGGTTTTTTATCGTCGCAGGGTCAGCAACGGATGCTGTCCAGGGCGAAAAGCTTCTTCCTCGTTTCGCCCTGCCTCTGATTAATTGCACAAAAAGCGCACGCCCGTTTAATAAGCATTTTCTTAATGATCCTTAAGATAAATCATCCCGTCAGTAATCATGTTCCGTATAATTCACCGCTAACCGCAGGACAGCGACTATGCTGAGAGGATATCGGCAGACGAAAAGTATTCACCATCAGGATCGATGTACAACTCATGGCACTTCACAGCAAAAAGCTCTCTTTTACCCGGCCAATCATGCTCAGCTTCGCGGGGATCCTCTGCAGTTTTGCGGTGATCGCGATTGCGGTGACGCTTTCGCAGCGAAAAGATTTTCTTGAGGATTATCACAAGATTAATAGCAATTTCACGCACAACCTGGCGGTGAACTACACCGAATCTATCCTGCGTGAAAATGACTATATCCTTGGCCGTGCCGCGATATACTTCGCGCGCGACGACAGGCTAAACGAAACGCTGAACGTCAACCCGACGCAGGGGCTGCAGATGGTGATGCATTTGCAAAACCTAATGCCGACCGTCTCCTCCATTTCGCTTGCCGACACGCAGGGGCATTATCTGCGCGCACCGGAAGTACTTCCCACGGAGAAGAGTAAAACCTTCGATCCCCGGACGCGCCCGTGGTTTATCGCCCAGGCGGAAGCCAGTATCTTCAGCCACTATACGCGCCCCTACATGGACTACTTCACCGGCCATCCGACAGTAACCCTCTATAAGCCGTTGATTTCACCGGAAGGAAGGCTAAAGGGAACCATCGCGTTTCATCTCGATTTGACCTCAATGGGCTATACGCTGCGCCAGATGGTGGCGCCCGTGCAGGGAGAATTCTTCGTCGTCGAACGTGACGGTGCCGTCGTGCTTCACCCTGATACCGGCGCGCTTTTCAAAAAGTACGTAAGCGAAGCGCTGATGGATAAAATGACCAGCGGCGAAGGCCACCTGTACGACAAGAAAAGCAATGCCTGGTATTACTACTACTCCTTTACTAACCCGGACTGGTTTGTCATCTACCGGGTATCAGGTGATACGCTCACCGATATTACCCGCCACGAAACGACGATTGTTGGCTGGGGATTCGCGCTGGCGGCCATCATTATCATTCTCTTTGGCTTATACCTCCGACACGCCTCGCGTAGCGTGCTGATGCACATTATCAATGCCATCAAAACCGGCGATGTCAGCGAGGCACCGCGTCTTGAAGCCATGCTGAGCCACACGATCCAGTCGAATAAAGAGCGCGAGATGGCCTATGTGCGCCAGGCGACTCACGATGCGCTGACGGGCTGTAAAAACCGCCGCGCATTCGACAGCGATGTCGCGGAACTGCTGAATGCCCAGCAGCCGTTTGCGATGGCGCTGGTAGATATCGATAACTTTAAGTCGATTAACGACACCCTGGGCCACCTGACCGGTGATATTGTCCTGCGCAACGTAGCCCGTGAAGGGATCCAGATTATGCAGCCGCACCATGTCCCGGTTTACCGCTACGGTGGAGAGGAGTTCGCGGTGGTCTTCCAGGCCGGGCAGATCGCGGACGCCTTCTCCTTACTGGAGGCATGGCGTACCGCGGTTGAAAAGCGCGTCTGGCGGGAGGAAAACCTGCGGGTCACGTTCAGCAGTGGTCTTGGGGAGTGGCATTTCGAACCGCTGGAGCAATTTGTAGAAAGTGTGGATAACGCTCTCTACAGTGCGAAGCGGCAGGGGAAAAACCGCATTCTTCGCACCTCCGTCGGCTGATTTTCGCGATGGCTGGCAAATTGTAACCGGTTTCAGAAAAATGCTGATTTCTTTGTGATGCCTGACACACAATCGCGGTAAAGCGGTTGTTGAAGCGTTCTGCACGGGATAATTATCAATAAACACATGTAGATCGAGGCTGATTATGAAGAACATCGTTTTATGCTGTGCAGCGGGAATGTCAACCAGCATGCTGGTTCAACGTATGAAAGACGCCGCGCAGAAAAAAGGAGTAGAAGTCACCATTAAAGCCGTTCCGGTTGCGGAGTTTAAAGACAACATCGCGACGGCCGACATCGTTCTGCTGGGGCCCCAGGTGAAATACGAGCAGGCAAAACTCCAGGCGCAGGCCGACCCTCTGGGTAAAAAGGTCGCGGTGATCGACATGATGG
>NZ_JAIWJZ010000063.1:0-32139 GCF_020216105.1 Enterobacter sp. K16B | reverse complement strand
GCGCCGGGGGATGAGTTTTTACCCTCCGCCTGGTGGCACACTGGTCAAAAATGCCGCGACAGGAAAATGGAATGAAACGCACCGCAATAGCCTTTCTGATGTTACCCGCACTGGCACATGCTGACTGGTCGTCACCGGGGTTTAACGCCTTTAGCGCCGAAGGCACCGGCGTTTTCATAAGCCAGGCAAAGCTTGCGAAGGGTACGCGTCCTTTGACCGTGAGTTTTGACAACACGTGCTGGCAACCAACAGACGCGATAAAACTCAATGAGATGCTGTCGCTTAAACCCTGTGACGGCACGCCACCGCAGTGGCGCCTGTTCCGCGACGGTGAATACCAGATGCGGATAGATACCCGCTCCGGCACGCCCACCCTGCTGCTGACCATCCAGAGCACTGCAGAACAGCCGGTGGCAAACGTCATCCGTCAGTGCCCAAGGTGGGACGGTAAACCGCTGACGCTGGATGTCAGTCAAACCTTCCCGGAAGGCTCGGTCGTGCGCGACTATTACAGTAAACAGACCGCGACAGTGCAGAACGGAAAAATCACCCTGCAGCCAGCCGCCAACAGCAACGGCCTGCTGCTGCTTGAGCGCGCAGAAACCGACAAGCCCGCGCCGTTTAGCTGGCAAAACGCCACCGTCTATTTTGTACTGACCGACCGCTATGTGAATGGCGACCCTGGCAACGACAACAGCTATGGCCGTCATAAAGACGGCATGCAGGAGATAGGCACATTCCACGGCGGCGATCTTAAGGGGCTGGCCAGCAAGCTCGATTACTTACAGCAGCTGGGGGTGAATGCCCTCTGGATAAGCTCTCCGCTTGAGCAGATCCATGGCTGGGTGGGCGGGGGGACCAAAGGTGACTTCCCTCATTACGCCTATCACGGCTACTACACCCAGGACTGGACAACGCTTGATGCCAACATGGGTAGCGAAGAGGATTTACGCCATCTTGTTGATGAAGCGCATAAACGCGGCATTCGCATCCTGTTCGATATCGTGATGAACCACACGGGCTACGCAACGCTTGCGGACATGCAGGAGTATCAGTTTGGCGCCTTGTACCTGCAGGGCGATGAGCTGAAAAAGACGCTGGGAGAGCGCTGGACAAACTGGACGCCGGGCGCAGGCCAAAGCTGGCACAGCTTTAACGACTACATCAACTTCAGCGACAAAGCCGCATGGGAAAAATGGTGGGGGAAAAAGTGGATCCGCACCGACATTGGCGATTACGACAACCCCGGCTTCGATGATTTAACGATGTCGCTGGCGTTCTTACCCGATTTGAAAACAGAATCCACCGCGCCTTCCGGGTTACCTAACTTCTATCAACACAAACCCGATACCCATGCGAAAGCCATTCCGGGCTATACCCCGCGCGATTACCTGACCCACTGGCTCAGCCAGTGGGTCAGGGACTATGGCATTGACGGTTTCCGGGTGGATACCGCCAAACACGTCGAACTTGCGGCCTGGCAACAGCTGAAAGACCAGGCAAGCCAGGCGCTGGCCGCCTGGAAAGGCGCGAACCCGGACAAAAAGCTCGACAACGCGCCATTCTGGATGACAGGGGAATCCTGGGGCCACGGGGTCATGCAGAGCGATTATTATCGCCACGGCTTCGACGCGATGATCAACTTCGATTATCAGGAGCAGGCGGCGAAAGCGGTAAATTGCCTGGCTGATATGGACCTCACGTGGCAGCAGATGGCGGAAAAGCTGCAAAGCTTCAATGTGCTGAGCTATCTCTCCTCGCATGACACGCGCCTGTTCCGTGAAGGCGGCCAGCGCGCGGCCGAACTGCTGCTGTTAGCACCGGGTAGCGTTCAAATTTATTACGGAGATGAATCTGAACGTCCGTTCGGCCCGACGGGTTCCGACCCGCTGCAAGGCACCCGCTCGGACATGAACTGGCAGGACGTGACGGGCAAACAGGCGTTAACCGTCGCCCACTGGCAAACGCTGGGTCAGTTCCGCGCCCGCCATCCCGCGATAGGTGAAGGCAAGCAAACCACGCTGTCGCTGAAAGAGGGGTATGGCTTCGTGCGCGAGCATAAAGGCGATAAGGTGATGGTGATTTGGGCTGGTAATCAATAAACCACACCCCTCACCCTGGCCCTCTTCCCAAAAGGGAGAGGGTTAGGGTGAGGGGAAAAGCACCAGAACTATTCACTACATAAACCCACTCCCACCCTATAAAACAACAAATCCGACCACACCAGCCGATTTGCACCAGCACGGTGCTAGCGTTATGGTTACCCACTTTCAAAATAAGCTCGACAGATCACCTGCTATGACGTTTTCACTTTTCGGCGACAAATTTACCCGCCATTCAGGCATTACTCGCCTGATGGAGGACCTCAACGACGGGCTGCGCACACCGGGCGCAATCATGCTCGGCGGCGGAAACCCGGCTCAAATCCCGGAGATGAATACCTATTTCCAGACCCTGCTTGCTCAGATGCTGGAAAGCGGCAAAGCAACCGATGCGCTTTGCAATTACGACGGCCCGCAGGGGAAAACTGAACTGCTGGCACTCCTCGCTGAAATGCTGCGTGACGAGCTGGGCTGGGATATCGAACCACAGAATATTGCACTGACAAACGGCAGCCAGAGCGCATTTTTCTACTTGTTTAACCTCTTCGCTGGGCGTCGCGCCGACGGCACCACCAAAAAAGTGCTGTTCCCGCTGGCGCCAGAGTACATCGGCTACGCCGATTCCGGCCTGGAAGAGGATCTGTTCGTCTCCGCGCGCCCGAACATCGAACTGCTGCCGGAAGGCCAGTTCAAATATCACGTCGATTTTGAACATCTGCATATTGGTGAAGAGACGGGCATGATCTGCGTATCACGTCCCACGAATCCAACGGGCAACGTGATCACCGACGAGGAGTTAATGAAGCTGGATGCGCTGGCGAATCAGCACGGCATCCCGCTGGTGATCGATAACGCCTACGGCGTACCGTTCCCCGGTATTATCTTCAGCGAAGCACGTCCACTGTGGAACCCGAACATTGTCCTGTGCATGAGCCTCTCTAAGCTGGGCCTGCCGGGCAGCCGCTGCGGCATCATCATCGCCAATGAGAAAATCATCACTGCCATTACCAATATGAACGGCATTATCAGCCTTTCACCGGGCGGCATCGGTCCGGCGATGATGTGCGAAATGATCAAACGTAACGACCTGCTGCGCCTGTCGAATGAGGTGATCAAGCCGTTCTATTACCAGCGCGTTCAGGAGACCATTGCGACACTTCGCCGCTATTTACCGGAAGAACGCTGCCTGATCCACAAACCTGAAGGGGCGATTTTCCTGTGGCTGTGGTTTAAGGACCTGCCTATCACCACCGAACTGCTCTACCAGCGCCTGAAAAAGCGCGGCGTACTGATGGTACCAGGTGATTACTTCTTCCCGGGGCTGGATAAGCCGTGGCCACATACACATCAGTGCATGCGGATGAACTACGTGCCCGATCCGGAAAAAATTGAAGCCGGGGTGAAAATTCTCGCCGAAGAGATCGAATACGCCTGGCGCGAAGATACGCAGTAAGAGCTTACGCCAGATGACGCACCAGACGGTACGTCATCTGGCAGGCTCCGCAACGATAAACCTGCCCTTCTGCTACGCCTCGCGCACGTTAAAACCCAGCTCTTTTGAGATAGCCTCTGCCGTTTCGCGCAGCGGCTTGAGTAAATTCTTTTCGCCCACCTGCTTCATGCGCGACGTCGACAGCGATATAGAGATCGCGTACGGCACGCGGCCATGAATATCAAATACCGGCACGGCAATACAGGAGACACCCAGTTCGTTCTCTTCTTTGTCCATCGCCATGCTGTGCTCGCGGATCGTTGCCAGTTCGTCATACATCGCGCTCAGTTCGGTGATGGTATTGCGGGTCAACGGCTGGATCTGATCCTGGTGGCTTTCCCAGTAGCTCGCCACATACGCCTGTTGACCAAACGCCATGTAGATCTTGCCCATCGCAGAGCAGTAGAGCGGCATATGCTGACCGATATAAGCACGCGTGCGCAGCATGCCGGTTGTCGGCTCAAGCTTATAAATCAGAATAGCGTGGTCATCTTCCCGGCTGGAGAAGTTCACCGTCTCGCCGGTAGCAATGTTCAGCGCTTCAAGGTGTGGTGCCGCCACGTGGATAATATTCAGTGATGACAGCGCCTTTTGCCCGACGGCGATAAATTTGGTGGTCAGGCGATAGCTCCCCGCCGCGGGTGCCGGCGTGACGTACCCGCACGACTGCAATCCCTGCAGCAACCGGTGCACGGTGCTCTTATTTAGCCCCGCCAGTTCCGATAAATGCGCCAGCGGACAACCGTTCGGATAGTTACTGAGGATCTCAATCAGCATCAGGCCGCGAAACAAGCTCTGGCTGCCTGCTGGCCTCTCTTTTTCTTGCGTCATTTCGCTCTCTTTCATGCTTTTCCCATGGCTCCTGTTTAGCGCGTCCTGATGGTAGCGCAAAGTGTGGGTCAGTTCACGATCTCGACAGAAAAAATACAACCAGTTGATTTTAATCGATTTTGAAAAACAGGAATGTCGTTGATCTGACAAATTTTGATCGCTATATTTGAAATCAGATTTCGCATAGTGAAATTTAACGATAAAAAAGCACTCGCACTTGCCCCGACAAAAACAGGAGAACAGGGATGAAAGTGACCTTCGAAGAGTTGAAAGCGGCGTTCAATCGGGTTCTGCTCGATCGCGGTGTCAACGCGGATACCGCGGACGCCTGCGCGGAGATGTTTGCCCGCACCACGGAATCCGGCGTCTATTCGCATGGCGTCAACCGCTTCCCGCGCTTTATCCAGCAGCTTGACGCCGGCGACATCATTCCTGACGCCCAACCAAAACGGGTTACCACATTAGGGGCCATCGAACAGTGGGATGCGCAGCGATCCATCGGCAACCTGACAGCGAAGAAGATGATGGACCGCGCCACCGAGCTGGCGTCCGATCACGGGATTGGTCTGGTGGCGCTACGTAACGCTAACCACTGGATGCGCGGCGGCAGCTACGGGTGGCAAGCCGCCGAGAAGGGCTATATCGGGATTTGCTGGACCAACTCCATAGCCGTGATGCCCGCCTGGGGCTCAAAAACGTGTTGCATCGGCACCAACCCGCTGATCGTGGCCATTCCTTCAAGCCCGATCACCATGGTCGATATGTCGATGTCGATGTTTTCCTACGGCATGCTGGAGGTCAATCGTCTCGCGGGGCGCGAACTCCCGGTAGACGGCGGCTTTGACGACGAGGGTAATCTCACCAGAGAGCCTGGCGTGATTGAGAAAAACCGTCGCATCCTGCCGATGGGATACTGGAAAGGCTCCGGCTTATCGATCGTGCTCGATATGATCGCCACCTTGCTCTCCAACGGCGCGTCCGTGGCGGAAGTCACCCAGGACAACAGTGACGAATACGGCGTGTCGCAAATCTTTATCGCCATCGAGGTCGATCGCCTGATCGACGGACCAACCCGCGACGCTAAGCTGCAGCGCATCATGGACTTTATCACTACCGCAGAGCGGTCAGATGAAAACGTGGCGGTCCGTCTGCCGGGGCATGAATTTACGCGTCATCTGGAAGAGAACCGTCGCCACGGTATCACCATCGACGATAGCGTATGGGCGAAAATCCAGGCACTGTAAGGAGTGGACCATGATATTCGGACATATCTCGCAGCCCAATCCGTGCCGCCTGCCACGCGCCATTGAAAAAGCACTGGATTTTCTGCGTACCACGGATTTCACCTCCCTGATGCCGGGCGTCGTTGAAATCGAAGGACGTAACATCTTTGCTCAGGTGCTCGACCTGACCACCAAAGCACAGCATGAGAATCGCCCGGAAGTGCATCGCCGCTACCTCGATATTCAATTCCTGGCCTCCGGTGAAGAAAAAATCGGTATCGCTATTGATACTGGTAATAACAAAATAAGCGAATCATTGCTGGAACAGCGGGATATTATTTTTTATCACGACAGTGAAAATGAATCGTTTATTGAAATGGTACCGGGCAGTTATGCCATATTTTTCCCGCAGGACGTTCACCGCCCTGCCTGTATTAAAAATAAAAGTTCTGAAATTCGTAAAATTGTGGTGAAAGTTGCCATCAGCGAATTGAATTAATTTTTTTATAAATAGTGGAAACGCGAAATGACCAACACCGGGTTTATTATTGGTGCGTATCCCTGCGCACCCTCGTTTCACCAGCAAGGGGAACAAGAAGAACGGGCCTTCTGGCGGGCACTTTCCGACACGCCGGATATCCGTGGGCTGGAACAACCGTGTCTGGAAAATCTCCATCCGTTTGGTGATGAATGGCTGTTCCGCCATACGCCAGGCGACTGGCAAATGGTTGTCACCGCCGTTATGGAAACCATGCGCCGCCGGGGCACCCACGGTGCGTTTGGCCTGGCGTCTGCTGACGAAGCGCAGCGTAAAGCCTGCGTCAATTTCTACCGTCATCTGCACCAGAAAATTGACGCCGTGAATGCCCGTTTTCCGGGAAAAATTATCGCGCTGGAGATGCAGGCGGCTCCGCAGATCGGTAATGCTTCTGTTGAGCAGGCCACCGATGCATTTTCCCGCTCTGTTCGCGAAATCACCGCGTGGGACTGGTCCTGCGACCTGGTGCTTGAACATTGTGATGCCATGACAGGTCTCGCCCCGCGCAAGGGTTTCCTGCCTCTGAAGCAGGTTCTGGAGGCGATCAACGAGACCGATATCAGCGTCTGCATCAACTGGGCGCGTTCGGCCATTGAGGGACGCAACACAACACTTCCGGTTGAGCATGTGCAGACCGCCCTGCAGGCCGGAAAGCTGGGCGCGCTGATGTTCTCCGGTACCACCCTCTGCGGGGAGTACGGCGAATGGCAGGATCTGCACGCACCGTTTTCTTCGTTCTGCGCCGACAGTCTGATGTCCACTGAACACGTAAAAGCACTGTTTACTGCGGCGCACGCCGCAACGTTGAAATTCTCCGGTATTAAATTACTGGAAATAAATGCTAATGCTGACGTCGGGCATCGTATCGCTATTTTACGCGACGGCATTAGCGCGATGAAAAAAGCAACACAATAACAATAAAAAAACGTAATTCCGGTTACCTACACTGAGAGATTAAATATGACTACGTCTACTCAAGCCCTACATGCGGACATTCCGCGCCAGCGCTGGCTAAGAATCATTCCTCCTATTCTTATCGCCTGCATTATTTCTTATATGGACCGTGTGAATATCGCTTTTGCCATGCCGGGCGGTATGGATGAGGAGTTGGGTATTTCCGCCACCATGGCAGGTCTGGCGGGCGGGATATTTTTTATCGGTTATCTGTTCCTGCAGGTTCCCGGCGGCAAGATTGCCGTCCACGGCAGCGGCAAGAAGTTTATCGGCTGGTCACTGGTCGCCTGGGCGGTGATCTCGGTTCTGACCGGGCTTGTGACGAATCAGTATCAGCTTCTGGTGCTGCGTTTCTTACTCGGTGTGGCGGAAGGGGGGATGCTGCCCGTTGTGCTCACCATGATCAGCAACTGGTTCCCGGATGCCGAGCGCGGTCGCGCCAACGCCATTGTGATCATGTTTGTGCCCATCGCCGGGATCATCACCGCCCCGCTGTCGGGCTGGATTATTACCGCACTCGACTGGCGCTGGCTGTTTATCATTGAAGGGCTGATGTCCATCGCGGTGCTGGTGCTGTGGGCGTTCACCATTTATGACCGTCCCCAGGAAGCCCGCTGGATCTCAGACGCCGAGAAAAACTATCTGGTGCACACGCTGGCGGCTGAACAGCAGGCCATCGCCGGAAAAGAGGTGAAAAACGCCTCGCTCAGTGCGGTGCTGTCAGACAAAACCATGTGGCAGCTGATCGCCCTGAACTTCTTCTATCAGACCGGAATTTACGGTTACACCCTCTGGCTGCCCACCATTCTCAAAGAGCTGACACACACCAGCATCGGCCAGGTGGGAGTGCTCGCGATCCTGCCTTACATCGGCGCTATTGCGGGCATGTTCCTGTTCTCTACGCTCTCTGACCGAACCGGCAAGCGCAAGCTGTTTGTCTCCCTGCCGTTGATTGGTTTCGCGCTCTGCATGTTCCTCTCGGTGGCGCTCAAAGCGAATACCTGGCTGGCCTATGCCGCTCTGGTGGGATGTGGTTTCTTCCTGCAGTCGGCCGCAGGCGTGTTCTGGACCATTCCAGCCCGCCTGTTCAGCGCGGAGATGGCGGGCGGTGCGCGTGGCGTGATCAACGCCCTGGGCAACCTCGGTGGCTTCTGCGGCCCGTATGCGGTAGGCGTGCTGATCACGCTCTACAGCAAAGATGCGGGAGTGTACTGCCTGGCGGTCTCTCTGGCGCTGGCATCACTGCTGGCCCTGCTGCTGCCGGCGAAATGTGATGCGGGGACAGAGCCCAATCCCACGGTGAACCCCCATAAACGTGCGGCCTGATGCCCTCACCCCAGCCCTCTCCCACGGGGAGAGGGAGAAAACCGAACCGTAGGCCGGGTAAGCGCAGCGCCACCCGGCGAATAAGCGAGATCAAGATGAGTGAAAAAGAGCCCTTCTGGCTGGGTATCGATTGTGGCGGTACTTATCTGAAAGCCGGTTTATACAACAGCCAGGGCAAAGAAGTCAGTATCGAACGCCGCTCCGTTGCCACGCTCAGCCCACGAGCGGGCTACGCCGAGCGGGATATGCACCAGCTGTGGCAGCACTGCCACGCGACCGTGGCCTTGCTGCTCAACCATTCAGGGGTAAACGGAAAACAGATCAAGGGTGTCGGTATTTCCGCGCAGGGCAAGGGACTGTTTTTACTGGATAAAAATGACCAGCCGTTAGGTAACGCCATCCTCTCCTCTGACCGCCGGGCCCTGGTCATTGTGCAGCGCTGGCAGCAGGACGGTATTCCCGAAAAACTGTATCCGCATACGCGCCAGACGCTGTGGACCGGGCATCCGGTCTCCCTGCTGCGCTGGATCAAAGAGAACGAACCGCAGCGGTATCAGCAAATCGGCTGCGTGATGATGGCGCACGACTATCTTCGCTGGTGCCTCACCGGCGTAAAAGGCGGCGAAGAGAGCAACATTTCCGAGTCCAACCTCTACAACATGAACACCGGCCAGTACGACCCACAGCTTACGCGCTGGCTGGGTATCAGCGAGGTTGACGGCGCACTGCCGCCGGTTGTCGGTTCAGCAGAAATTTGCGGGGAAATCACCCCTCAGGCAGCCGCGCTTACCGGTCTCGCGGCGGGCACGCCCGTCGTGGGTGGACTGTTTGATGTGGTTTCCACCGCGATCTGCGCCGGACTGCATGACGAACATACGCTGAACGCCGTGATGGGCACCTGGGCCGTCACCAGCGGGATCGCCAGTACGCTTCGCGGCAACGAACCGTTCCCGTACGTCTATGGACGCTACGTGCATCCACAGCAATACATCGTGCACGAAGCGAGCCCTACCTCGTCCGGCAACCTGGAGTGGCTGACCGCGCAGTGGGGCGACATGTCATTCGATGAGATCAACCTTGCCGTCGCCAGCCTGCCGAAAGCCGAAAGCGATCTGTTCTTCCTGCCGTTCCTCTACGGCAGCAACGCCGGGCTGGAGATGACCAGCGGTTTCTACGGTATGCAGGCGCTGCACACCCGCGCGCATCTGCTCCAGGCGGTTTATGAGGGCGTGGTATTTAGCCACATGACCCACCTCAACCGTATGCTCGAACGCTTTACCCACGTTCATGCGCTGCGCGTAACGGGGGGACCCACCCATTCTGAGGTGTGGATGCAAATGCTTGCAGACGTCAGCGGCCTGGCCATTGAACTGCCGCAGGTTGAGGAGACCGGTTGTTCCGGCGCGGCGCTGGCAGCCCTGGTTGGCACTGGCGTATATCCCGATTTTCACGCGGCGCAACGCGCCCTTCGACACGACATTCGGGTCATTGAACCTGACATGCACGCCCATGCAGCCTATCAGCGTAAGTATCAGCGCTACCGGCTACTGATTTCAGCACTACAGGGCTACCACGCCCGCGTTAAGGAGTACGACCTATGAGCCGACCATTATTGCAGCTGGCGCTCGACCACACCTCTCTGCAGGCCGCGCAGCGCGATGTCGCGACGCTTGCAGATCACGTTGATATTGTCGAAGCGGGCACCCTTTTGTGCCTGACCGAAGGGCTGAACGCCGTACGCGCCCTGCGCGCGCAGTGCCCGGATAAGATCGTCGTGGCGGACTGGAAAGTGGCCGATGCCGGAGAAACGCTGGCGGAACAGGCGTTTGGCGCTGGCGCGAACTGGATGACCATCATCTGCGCCGCACCGCTGGCGACCGTTGAAAGAGGCCACGAAGTAGCACTGCGTTGCGGGGGAGAAATCCAGATGGAACTCTTTGGTCACTGGACGCTGGACGACGCGCGCACCTGGCAGCGCATCGGCGTGAAGCAGGCCATTTATCACCGGGGTCGCGACGCCCAGGCCAGCGGACAGCAGTGGGGTGAGGCGGATCTCGCCAGAATGAAAGCCCTCTCCGACATCGGTTTGCAGATCTCGATCACCGGCGGCATCACCCCCGCCGACCTGCCGCTGTTTAAGCAGATCAACGTGAAAGCCTTCATTGCCGGACGCGCGCTGGCAGGCGCGGCCAATCCATCGCAGGTGGCGCACGCGTTCCATTCACAAATCCGCGACATCTGGGGAGCGTAACCATGCGTCAGCATCCGTTAGGTATTTACGAAAAAGCGCTGCCGAAATCCCTCACCTGGCCGGAGCGCCTGGTGCTGGCGAAAAGCTGCGGGTTCGACTTTGTTGAGATGTCGGTTGATGAAACCGACGAACGCCTGTCGCGACTCGAGTGGAGCACCACACAGCGCGCATCGCTGGTTGAAGCGATGCTGGAAACCGGGGTGGCGATCCCCTCCATGTGCCTGTCGGCCCACCGCCGCTTCCCGTTTGGTAGCCGGGATGAAACCGTGCGTGAACGCGCCCGTGAAATCATGACCAAAGCCATCAGGCTGGCCCGCGATCTCGGCATTCGCACCATCCAGCTTGCGGGTTATGACGTCTACTACGAAGCGCACGACGAGGGCACGCAACAGCGCTTTGCTGAAGGGCTGGCGTGGGCTGTAGAGCAGGCCGCGGCCGCCCAGGTGATGCTGGCGGTGGAGATCATGGACACGGCGTTTATGAACTCCATCAGCAAATGGAAAAAGTGGGATGAGATGCTCGCCTCGCCGTGGTTCAGCGTTTATCCGGATGTCGGCAACCTCAGCGCGTGGGGCAACGATGTGGCTGCCGAATTGACGCTGGGTATCGATCGCATCGCTGCAATTCACCTGAAAGACACCCAGCCCGTCACCGAGCAAAGTCCGGGACAGTTCCGTGATGTGCCGTTTGGCGAGGGCTGCGTCGATTTCGTAGGGATATTTAGCACACTCAATCAGCTGAACTATCGCGGTGCGTTTCTGATTGAAATGTGGACTGAAAAAGCAAAAGAGCCGGTGCTGGAGATCATCCAGGCGCGCCGCTGGATTGAAGCCCGCATGCAGGAAGGAGGCATGACATGTTAGAACAACTCAAAGCCGAGGTACTGGCGGCAAACCTGGCGCTTCCCGCCCACCAGCTGGTGACCTTCACCTGGGGCAACGTCAGCGCAGTGGATCGCGCAAGCGGCCTGATGGTGATCAAGCCCTCCGGCGTGGAGTATGACGTGATGACCGCAGAAGATATGGTGGTGCTGAATATCGCCACCGGTGAGGTGGTCGAAGGCCGCAAAAAACCCTCGTCAGACACCCCAACGCATCTTGCGCTGTATCGTCGTTTCCCGGAGATCGGCGGCATCGTGCATACCCACTCTCGCCACGCCACCATCTGGTCGCAGGCGGGGCAGGATTTACCGGCATGGGGCACCACGCACGCCGACTATTTCTACGGGACAATCCCCTGCACGCGGAAGATGACCCCGGCCGAGATTGCAGGGGAATACGAATACCAGACGGGGGAAGTGATCATCAAAACCTTCGAGGAGCGCGATCTCAGCCCAGTGCAGATCCCGGCGGTTCTGGTGCACTCTCACGGCCCGTTCGCCTGGGGTAAAGATGCCGCCGATGCGGTACACAATGCCGTCGTGCTGGAAGAGTGCGCCTACATGGGCCTGTTCTCGCGCCAGCTTGCCCCCCAGCTTCCGGTTATGCAGCAGGAACTGCTCGACAAACATTATCTGCGTAAGCACGGGGCACATGCCTATTACGGCCAGTGATCATCCGGAATTAATATGCTCTTTACAGTACCGCCGTTTCCAGACGGCGGGGGTTAACCCGGTGTGCTTTGAAAATATCTGTCGGAAATAACCTACGTCATTAAAACCGCAGCGGGTGGCCACTTCGGTGAGCGAGGCGGTGCCATCCAGCAACAGTTTTTCTGCCGCCCTGACGCGCTGGCGATGTATTGCTTCCGTCAGGGTTAAATGGAAAGTCCGGCGAAACACGCGTCCGAGATAATCAGCATTACAGTGCAACGCTTTTGCCAACTGTGATGTGGAAAGTGGCAAATGAAACTGCGTGCGAATAAGCTGCTTCGCCTTCCACGCCATTGCCGCCCCGGCCTCATCGGCGTTGTCTTCATATCCCGACGAGATCGACACCTGCTGTAAAATCAGTAATAAAATCATCTCCAGCGCCACGCTGCGCTGTAATTTCTCCTGCTCGCTAAGGAATTGCCGAAATAGCGCAATGACATATTGCGCATCCCTTACGCGGCAATGTTGTTCTATTGCCAGAGGAGTGGCTTCTGGCAAGGTGATATGTTGCTTTTCAACCTCAAAGTGGAGCCAGTAAAAGCGCAGGTCCGCCGGGAAATCCTCCACGCCCACGTGTCGACGGCCCGGCCAGAGAAGCAAACTTTCTCCCGCCTTCACCTCAAAGATTTGGTGTTCCTCCTGAATCGTTAATGTCCCTTTTTCAACAAATATTATCTCCCACGAGGTTAACTTCCTGGCAGGGTGACGCCCCACGCCCCGGGAAATAAACAGCCCGCCATTCTGGACTTTAATCGGAAGCGCTATGGATAATTCGAGCATGGATATTCACCATTCCGCTTTTATTGCCGTTAATATTCGACTTACGCTTTGATTATTAATAAATAATCGAATAACGGCCCGATCAAACTCACATTTTTATCATCAGGTCGGAATCGTCATCTTTTTATACTTTTCCCTTCCCTTGTTGGCCTGTCTGTTCGGTGCAGAATAAATGCGTACCTTGCACAAATACGATAATAAATTCGATTCCTGAGGAGTTATCTCATGACTTCCACACCGATTACAGAATCAGACGTGACACAAGGGGCAACCGATAGCCGTTTGTCCGTTCGCGAGAAAATTGGCTACGGCCTGGGCGATGCGGGCGGAACGGTGATGACCTGCCTGATCATGAATTTTCTGACCTTTTTCTACACCGACGTTTTTGGCCTCACCCCGGCACTTGTCGGTACGCTGTTTATCGCCCTGCGCGTCTTTGATGCCATTTCCGACCCGGTGATGGGCATCATTGCCGACCGCACCCAGAGCCGCTGGGGACGCTTTCGTCCCTGGCAGCTGTGGGTGGCATTTCCCATCGGAATTATTGGCGTGCTGACCTTCACCGTGCCGGAAGCCAGTATGGGCGTGAAAATCGCCTGGGCGTTCGGGACATACCTGCTGTTGTCCGTTGGCTATACCGCCATCAACGTCCCCTACTGCGCGCTGATCAACACCATGACGACTCGTCACAACGAGGTGATCTCCTGCCAGTCATGGCGTTTTGTGCTGTGCGGCGTGGCGGGTTTTCTGGTCTCCGTGGGTCTGCCGTGGCTGGTTGCGGAGTTGGGCCAGGGGAATGCCGCACGGGGCTATCAGCTGGGGGTTGGCGTGCTGTGCGCCATCGCGGTAGTAATGTTTCTCTGCTGCTTCTTCTGGGTGCGTGAGCGCGTTCCGCTGGCGCTGATGGGCAAATTCACCCTGCGCGAACACCTGGCCGGTCTGCGTAAAAATGACCAGCTGCTGCTGATGCTGGTGATGTCGTTTTTGCTGATCAATGTGTTCAACATCCGCGGCGGCGGTTACATGTACTTCATCACCTACGTGCTGCAGGGCAGCACCGCCTATACCTCGCTGTTTTTCACCATGGTGACCTTCGCGGCCATTCTGGGCGCGGTGATCGTCAACCCTCTCTCTCGCCGCGTTGATACTGTCAAACTCTACTACTACACCAACCTGGTGCTGGCCGCGCTCGCGGTGGGCATGTGGTTCCTGCCCGGCGGCCCGGCCCACCAGACCCTGTGGCTTATCGTCATTCTGAGCAACGGCGTCATTCTCGGTTTTACCCTGCCGCTGCACTTCTCGCTGATGGCCTTTGCCGATGACTACGGCGAGTGGAAAACGGGCGTGCGCTCGTCGGGCATGAACTTCGCCTTTAACCTGTTTTTCATCAAGCTGGCGTGGGCATCCAGCGCCGGGATCATCAGTCTGGTGTTTATCGCCGTGGCCTACCAGCCTGGCACGGGCAACCAGACTCCCGCTTCACTGCAGGGTATCACCGCCATGGAGACGTTACTCCCTGCCCTATTCCACCTGCTGCTGGCTGTCTCTGTTCGCTGGTGCAGGCTCAACAACCCGATGATGTCGCGCATTGCCACCGATCTGCGCCAGCGTCATGTATCGTCCTGAGGAGAACGCTATGTCCGTAATGGAAGCCAACCTGCACAACCTGAAAATCAACGACCCGTTTCTCGGCCAGTATCAGCGGCTGGTGCGTGATGTGGTGATCCCCTACCAGTGGGATGCGCTGAACGATCGCGTGCAGGACGCCGAACCCAGCCATGCCATCACCAACTTCCGCATCGCGGCAGGCCTCGAGCAGGGGGAGTTCTACGGCATGGTCTTTCAGGACAGCGACGTGGCGAAATGGCTGGAAGCCGTAGCGTGGTCGCTGTGCCAGAAACCGGATGCTGAACTGGAAAAAACCGCCGACGAGGTCATTGAACTGATCGCGGCAGCGCAGTGTGAAGATGGCTATCTCAATACCTATTTTACGGTAAAAGCCCCCAGCGAGCGCTGGACCAACCTGGCTGAATGCCACGAGCTTTACTGCGCAGGACATATGATTGAAGCCGGCGTGGCGTATTTTCAGGGCACCGGTAAACGCCGTCTGCTGGAGGTGGTATGCCGTCTGGCAGACCACATCGACAGCGTGTTTGGCCCTGGTGACAGCCAGCTCCACGGTTATCCGGGTCACCCGGAAATCGAGCTGGCGCTGATGCGGCTTTACGACGTTACGCAGGAGCCACGCTATCTCACGCTGGTGAAATATTTTATTGAACAACGCGGCGTGCAGCCTCACTTCTACGATATCGAATATGAGAAGCGTGGAAGAACATCATACTGGAACACCTACGGTCCGGCATGGATGGTCAAGGACAAAGCCTATAGCCAGGCGCATCAGCCACTTGCTGAACAGCAAACGGCCACTGGCCACGCGGTGCGCTTTGTCTACCTGATGGCGGGTATGGCGCATCTGGCTCGTCTGAGCCATGACGAGGGCAAGCGGCAGGACTGTCTGAGACTGTGGAACAACATGGCGCAGCGCCAGCTGTACATAACTGGCGGGATAGGCTCGCAAAGCAGCGGTGAAGCCTTCAGCAGCGATTATGATTTGCCCAATGATACGGTCTATGCCGAAAGTTGCGCCTCCATCGGCCTGATGATGTTTGCCCGTCGGATGCTGGAGATGGAGGCAGACAGTCACTACGCCGACGTGATGGAGCGGGCGTTATACAACACGGTGCTTGGGGGCATGGCGCTGGACGGTAAACACTTCTTCTATGTGAACCCGCTGGAGGTCCATCCGCAAACCCTGGCATTCAACCATATCTACGATCACGTGAAACCCGTTCGTCAGCGCTGGTTCGGCTGTGCCTGTTGCCCGCCGAATATCGCTCGCGTGCTGACGTCGCTGGGGCATTACATCTATACCGTTCGCCCGGATGCGCTTTTTATTAACCTCTACGTGGGCAACGAGGTCGCCATACCGGTGAGCGACGAGACGCTGCAACTGCGGATTAGCGGCAATTATCCGTGGCAGGAAGAGGTAAATATCGAGATCGTCTCGCCTGCGCCGGTGAGGCATACCCTGGCCCTGCGGCTCCCGGACTGGTGCGCGGAGCCTGCCGTGTCGCTGAACGGTGAAGCCGTTGCGGGTGAAATCGCCCGGGGATACCTCTACCTGACCCGTACCTGGCAAGAGGGGGATGCTGTCACGCTGACGCTACCGATGCCGGTTCGCCGCGTGTATGGAAACCCGCAGGTACGCCAGCAGGCGGGCAAAGTCGCCCTGCAGCGCGGCCCGCTGGTCTACTGCCTGGAAGAGGCCGATAACGGAGCCAACCTACATAACCTCTCCCTGCCTGCTGACAGCGAATTTCGGGTCTTTGCGGGAAAAGGAATATTCGCGCATAAGATGCTGATTCAGGCGCAAGGGGTTACACGAAGTGCCACTGAGACGGGATCGGCGGCGTTATGGCAGTATGACCGCTCTCCCGTGCAGCCTCAGCCCAAAATGTTGACCTTTATCCCCTGGTTTAGCTGGGCTAACCGGGGAGAAGGGGAAATGCGGATTTGGGTGGATGAAGCATAAACGAGAACAATGCTATCCCTTTTAATATATAATATTTTTTTCGAGCTCGGTGATGCCGAGCTCACTATTATCCTCGCTTGAATAACAATGTGATCTAACCCTCGGTATTGTTTTTTTGCAGCCATTCAGCTCAGACAGACCATTGTCTGGCATGCATTTTAGTGTTATTCCATAAAGACACACAGCCAGAAATAAGGATATCCCATGGAATTCACTGAAAGGTTAAATGCATTATCAAATAAAATAAAACAACAACTTGAAGTAATTAATACAGAAGAAGCAACAAAAACAGCTTTTGTAATGCCATTCATTCATAATGTCCTTGGCTATGATGTTTTTGACCCATCAGAAGTGACACCTGAGTTTGTCTGTGATATTGGCACAAAAAAAGGTGAGAAAATCGATTATGCTATTATGAAAAACAATGACGTACAGATACTCATTGAATGTAAAAAAATTGGCGAACCTTTAAATATAAATCATGCATCACAATTATTCAGATATTTCCACGTAACAAACGCCAGAATTTCAATCCTCACTAATGGACAACATTATAAATTCTTTACCGATCTTGATGCTCCTAATAAGATGGACGAAAAGCCATTCCTTGAAGTCGACCTTCTTGATATTGACGAAAATATAATACCTGAGTTAAAAAAACTAACTAAGTCTTCGTTTGATTTAGAATCCATCATCAATGCTGCGGGTGAATTAAAATATGTTAGCCAAATCAAAAAAATCCTTCATTCTCAGTTAAATAACCCTGAAGATGACTTTGTGAAATTTTTTGCTTCCCGAGTTTATGATGGAATTCTGACCCAAAAAGTCAGAGAATCTTTTTTAAATTTGACCAAGAAAGCTGCAAGCCAGTACATAAATGATCAGGTAAATGAGCGCCTCAAGTCAGCCATTACGGGCATAACCCCAGCGATCATCGAAACCCCAAATGAGTCCTCACATATTGAGGAAGACGAACATAAAGATGAAAGCGATGTGGTAACAACGCAAGAAGAACTCGAGGGATATCATATTGTTAAAGCAATCACCAGAGCGATATTAGAGGCGCCACGTATAACTCACAGAGACACCAAAAGCTACTTTGGTATTCTTGTGGACGACAACAACCGTAAACCCCTTTGCCGATTGCATTTTAATCGCACACAAAAATATATCGGTCTTTTCGATATTGAAAAAAACGAAACGCGCCACCCCATAGCAACGGTAGATGATATTTATTCCTTTGCCGATATCCTGAAAGCAACCGCCGCTCTCTATAATTAACCTTTATCCAGGCAGCACGCGACGTGCTGCCTCAGCCAGAAATGCGCTTCGATTGCCGAACTGAGGGTGCTCACTTACAAAGGAGTCGATCTTTACCAGCAAACGTCGAGGCATCGTGATGTTGATACGCTCGGCTCTGCCGTCGAACTGCTTCATATTAATATCCACCAAAAGCCATTGCCCCCCAATGAAATCCTCTGGACGACTTTCCAGATGCGCTTCCACATTACCCGGAAGAGGCAGGACTTCATCCACTTCAAACAGTGCTTCGAAGTGGGCGGTGAGTGCATCACGTGCATCCTGAAATGCATCATCCAGGGAATCACCTGCAAAAAAACAGCCCGGAACGTCAGGGAAAAAACCGCTGGCGCTTCCGTCTGAGTCAGAATGAATGTAAGCCGGATAAAACATAACTACTCCTGATATCAGTGTTGAATGCCCGCCTGCCGCCAAATCTGCGCGAGGGTGCCCGGTTTAATATCCTTTTTAGGATGTGGGACAGTCACCAGCCCTTTCTTCACGGGGTGACGAAACTGATGATGGCTTCCTTTCGTTCTCACACATTTCCAGCCATGCCTGATCAGAACAGTAATGACATCCGCACTTTTCACATCCTAATCCTTCCATGATTATACACATAATACACACCATCACTATCGGGTCGAATCACATTAGCGCATCGGGAACAACAGTGCAGCCGTAGGTTGCCGGAACGGGAAGATGCATCGAGAAAAGAAAAGGGGGATACGCTGTATTGCAAAAAAAATGTAGGGGCTATCGTAGGCCGGGTAAGGCGAAGCCGCCACCCGGCCTTATCACATCAGAAACGCCAGGTCAGGCCGGTCATCAGCGCGAAGCTGTCGTCGCGGTCGATCATCGGGCTGTTCTTCACGTCGTCAGGTAATACGGTATAGACCGCGCTGGCGTTAAGGAACAGCTTCTCGGTTAACTGATATTTTGCCGCCAGGCCAACGTATGGCGTCCAGCTGTCACCGGCGGTGTATTCATCCAGACCTGAGCGACGAGACTCGCTGCCGGATACGCCGTAGTAGTAGTCGTTGTAGCTTTCGTCGCTGTAGAAAACACCGACAGAGGGCGTCAGGGTCAGGCGTTCCATCCTGATTGGGCGGAAGTACGAGACCTCGCCCACCACGCCACCGCTTTCATCCATCGCATCGCCGGCAACGGCCACTTTCAGAGAACCCCAGCTTTCGTGGCGGTAGTAAGCGCCACCGAGGAAGGCAGACGCTTTACGCTCATCAAGTTTTTTCATCTGATGGTCGTCGTTATCTTCTGGATCAAAATGCAGCGGCATCCACGATGCGGTCAGGCTGAATTCATTTTTTGCGTCTTTCCACAGGATCCATCCGCCCGTGGTCTGGCGAACATAGAATCTGTCGCCTTCATAGCTAATTAACGGAACCGCGGTGGTATTTTCATTATATCCTTTGTAAGGAGACTCATTAAATACAGCCCCCGCGCCAAGTGAAAAGTCACCGGCCATTGCAGAAGTTGTTGCAAATAACGTGGCCGCGATGAGTAAATTGTATTTAATAGTCATTACATGTAATCCATTTATATGCCAAACAAGCGAGGCGCATAATAATGGTTACAAATTTGCCAATGCAACGCTGCGGTTTATATAATATTATATATAAAATCATATAGATGGGTGCGCAGGATGAGTAAATTACAGCTAAAACCACGCGAATTAAAAATCATATCCGTCATCGCCGCAACCCACAGCATTGGTGATGCCGCCGCCCTGCTCGGTATGGCGCAGGCCAACGTCAGTAAATATCTGTCTGATTTTGAAACGCGGGTTGGGCTGAAGGTTTTCGAGCGCACCACCCGTCAGCTCGCCCTCACCCAGTTTGGCGAGGCGTTACTCCCTTACGTGAATGCCACGCTGGATAAGAACAGTCAACTTGTTAATTTCATTGCTGATTATAAGCATGAAAAGCGCGGAAAAGTGACGATCTACGCCCCAACGGGCATCGTGACCTATCTCGCGCGACACGTGATCCATCAGATAGAGAACATCGGTGACATCCGCATCTCCCTGAAAACCTATAATCTGGACCGGAATGAATTTTCAGAAGGGGTTTCCTTTCCGGATGACTGCGATATCTTAATTACTTATGCACAGCCGAAAGACGAAAGCCTGGTTGCCAGCGTGCTAACAAAATATTCCGTAACGGCATTCGCAACCGTTGACTATTTAAATAAACACCCCTTAACGGGACCTGAAGATTTAATTAATCACTCCTGTATTCTCATTGATTCCATGCTGGTCGATGATGCAAACATCTGGCGTTTCCGCGTCCACGGCAGCGATCACGTGCATGATTACCGGGTAACTGGTAATTATATTTGTGACAATACGCAGACGGCCCTGGAGCTGGCAAGAAATAATCTGGGAATCGTGTTTGCGCCAAAAGAGAGTCTGGAGAAAGAATTAACCAAAGGCATGCTGGTCCCTTGCTTTCCGCATCAGGAGGAGTGGTGGCTCGATCTGACCGCCATCTTCCGTAAACGCGAATACCAGCCCTGGCGTGTGCAATACGTTCTGGACGGCGTTCTGAACTGCCTGCGCCAGCAAATTGCTCAGGCCGCCCACGGACGGCCTGAACTGGGTGATTAGAACAGCCCCAGCGGTTTATCAGAGTAGCTGACCAGCAGACATTTCGTCTGCTGGTAATGCTCCAGCATCATCTTGTGGGTTTCACGCCCGATGCCCGACTGCTTATATCCCCCAAACGCCGCGTGCGCCGGATAGGCGTGGTAGCAGTTAGTCCATACGCGCCCGGCCTGTATGCCCCGGCCCATTTTATAGGCCAGATTACCGTTGCGGCTCCAGACGCCTGCCCCCAGACCATATGGCGTGTCGTTGGCAATCTCCAGCGCCTCCTCCATCGTTTTGAAGGTGGTCACGGCCAGCACCGGTCCGAAAATTTCCTCCTGGAAAACGCGCATGTTGTTCTGACCGAACAGGATCGTCGGCTCAAGGTAGTACCCCTCCTGCAGATCCCCACCCAGCACTTTACGGCGACCGCCGGTCAGAATATCCGCCCCTTCTTTCTTGCCGATATCAATGTAGTTGAGGATAGTCTCCAGCTGTCCGTGCGAGACCTGCGCGCCCATCTGGGTGACGTTATCGAGCGGGTTACCGCTGCGGATAGACTCGACGCGGCGAATGGCCCGCTCCATAAAGCGCTCATAGATGGACTCCTGCACCAGCGCGCGGCTTGGGCAGGTACAGACTTCGCCCTGGTTAAAGGCAAACAGCGCAAATCCCTCCAGGGCTTTATCGAAAAAGGCATCCTCTTCTTCCATCACGTCCGCGAAGAAGATGTTCGGGGATTTGCCCCCCAGCTCCAGCGTCACCGGAATGATGTTCTGCGTGGCGTACTGCATGATCTGCTGGCCCACTTCCGTCGAGCCGGTAAACGCCACTTTAGCGATACGTTTTGAAGTAGCCAGATATTCGCCTATCTCACCGCCCGCGCCGTTCACCACGTTAATCACGCCCGGCGGCAGAAGATCGCCAACGATTTCCAACAGCAGCAGAACCGAGAGCGGCGTCAGGCGGGCCGGTTTAAGCACAATACAGTTTCCCGCCGCCAGCGCCGGTGCCATTTTCCAGCTCGCCATCAGCAGCGGGAAGTTCCACGGAATAATTTGCCCGACGACGCCCAGCGGTTCGTGGAAGTGATACGCCACGGTGTCACTGTCTACCTCGCTGATCCCGCCCTCCTGAGCACGAATACAGGAGGCGAAATAGCGGAAGTGGTCAATCGCCAGCGGCACGTCTGCCGCCATGGTTTCCCGGATCGGCTTGCCGTTATCCCAGGTTTCAGCCGTCGCCAGCAGCTCAAGGTTTTGCTCCATCCGGTCGGCAATTTTGAACAACAGGGCTGCCCTGTCCTGCACGGAGGTATGGGCCCATTTATCTTTCGCTTTGTGCGCCGCATCCAGCGCCAGATCGATATCACGCTTGCCGGAGCTGGCAATCTCACACAGCGGCTGGCCGGTAACAGGGGTCAGGTTGGAATAATATTCACCGTCGACGGGAGCGACCCAGTCGCCGCCAATAAAGTTGTCATAACGGGGCTTCAGCTTAAGGGGAAAACCATACTCGCCAGGCTGGATACGCGATGAGGGAGGATTGTTTGTCATGACCGTCTCCTTGCTGTGGGTGTACAACAAGGGTAGTACCGGCTGGTGATTTTATCGCCAGCCGGTAACGGTGTTTACGACAGGGGTCACGGTGTTTCTGGAAAGAGCAGTGAATCCCGCAGGACATGATCGTTACCACGACGGCGGGTGAAGCCGATGCGGTTGAAATACTCCAGGATCTGAATCGCCAGCTTGCGTCCCACGTTCAGCTGGTCGCGGAAATCGGCTGCGCAGGTGGAGCCCCGCGCCTGATCCCGCTCGCGGATCAGGTTCGCAAACGCAACAATACGATCGTTACGGTAATAACGATCTTTTACGATCGCGACTATCAGCCCCTGCTGCGCGGCATGGCGCAACACCTGGCGCATCACCTGCTCGTCGGCGTTTGTTTCACGAGCCAGATCGCGAACCCACCACGGTTCGTCCCCAAACAGCGGGGCCACTTTCTGCCATATTGCCTCTTGCTCTGCGCTAAACCCGGCCTTGTGATCCGGCAGGTGCAGCCAGCCGTGGTGGCTTTTGATCGCCCCGCTTTCGCGCATGTTTTCAATCAGCAGCAGCACCAGCGCATCGTCTTCCATTGGCAGCGCCATGCGCCGCAGACGTTCCCGACCCGGGCCAGGCTCATCCTGATGCTGTTCATGGTAAGTTGCGAGCGTAGTCAGTATCTTGCGCTGCCAGCGTGCGGCAACCGGGGCATTGAGCAGGCGGTTACCCGCCTGTATAAAGCCCGGCTCTTGTGTCAGCTGTCGTAAGCCTTCCCCGCTCAGCTGACGTGCCCATGCGAAATCCTTAAGACTCACCGCCCCACGCTCAAGATGCACCCGCAGCGCGGCGTCATCTTCTCTGGCCTGCGCCAGTGCGGCCAGCCACTGCAGATATTCAGGTTTACGCTTGCCGCGTCGCGGTGGGTTAAGCATCACCACCCGTGCCCCGGCCAGCGTTTCGCGCGCGGAAATATCACGCAGTACCAGACGATCGTTGTCTGCCAGCCACAGCGGCGAATCGAACACCAGTTCAGCAAGGTCGTTTTCCAGCAGCGACACGCGCCCGGTAATATGGCTGGCCGCGTGGTGAATATGCAGCGGCTGCCATTGGGTCAGCGGCGCATGCGTCTGCAGGGAGACAATGACGCGTTCAGACGGTTCCGGCGGGGCATCGGCCAGCAGCCAGTCGCCGCGGTTAAGCTGCTCTTTTTCCGCATCCCCGGCAATGTTCAGCGCGATCCGCTGCCCGGCGTGAGCCTGCTCTGTGGGCTGGTTTTGAGCATGCAGGCCGCGCACGCGCATCGGTTTATTCACGCCCGTCAGCCATAAGGTATCGCCTACTTTCACTTCGCCGCTGAGCGCCGTCCCGGTGACCACCAGACCCGCTCCCTTCACGCTAAACGCCCGGTCAATCGCCAGACGGAAACGGTGATGGCTGGCGTGGTCACGTGATGAAAGGTGCTGCAAGTGGTGGCGAAGTTCGTCGATACCTCGCCCTTCGGTCGCCACGGTGACAAAAAGCGCTGCATCGGCAAAGCCATAATCCCGTAAGGTCGCCTGCACCGCTTCGCGCACCTCGCTGACGCGTGCGTCATCCACGCGATCGGCTTTGGTCAGCGCTACGGTCAGTTGCGGATTGCCGGTCAGTTGCAGGATCGCCAGATGCTCGCGGGTTTGCGCCATGACACCATCATCACAGGCCACCACCAGCAGGGCATGATCGATGCCGCCCACACCCGCCAGCATGTTAGACAGAAACTTTTCATGCCCCGGCACATCAATAAAACCCAGCACGCGGCCATCAGGCTGGGGCCAGTAGGCATACCCCAGATCGATGGTCATGCCGCGCTTTTTCTCTTCCGGCAGGCGGTCGGCGTTTACGCCGGTGATCGCCTGCAGTAACGTGGTTTTTCCGTGGTCAACGTGACCGGCGGTGGCAATAATCATTTCAACAACATCTCCAGAAATCGCTCTTCATCTTCAAGGCAGCGCAGATCCAGCCACATCCGGCCGTCGTAAATCCGCCCGATCACCGGCGTCGACAAATTACGCCAGCGCGACGACAGGGCCTCAAGGTGGCTGCCGCGCCCGTCGCGTGGGGTGAACGTCAGCGCTTCACTCGGCAGCCTGTCCACCGGCAACGAACCGCTGCCAATCTGCGACTGGCAAGGCTCAATGCGAACGTCAAAATCGGGGTAGTGCGGCGCGACGCGCGGCAGCAGTAACTCGGCCTGGGCGCGAATCGAGGCGGCATCCCGGGTTAACAGACGCAGCGTCGGCAGGCGGTCAGCCAGCTTCTCAGGATGGAGATAGAGTCGCAGCGTCGCGTCCAGCGCGGCAAGGGTCATTTTATCGGCACGCAGGGCGCGCTTGAGCGGGTGCTGCTGCAGCTTCGCAATCAGCTCGCGTTTACCCACGATAATCCCGGCCTGCGGCCCGCCCAGCAGTTTGTCGCCGGAGAAGCTGACCAGGCTTACGCCCGCCGCAATCATCTCCTGCGGCATCGGTTCTTTTGGCAGGCCGTACTGGCTCAGGTCGACCAGCGAGCCGCTGCCGAGATCGGCAATCACCGGTATATTCAGCTCGTGCCCTATCGCCGCCAGCTCCGCCTCGTCAACGGCTTTGGTAAAGCCTTCAATATGGTAATTGCTGGTGTGGACCTTCATCAGCAGGGCGGTATTTTCATTCACCGCCGCGCGATAATCTTTCGCATGGGTGCGGTTGGTGGTACCCACTTCATGCAGCGTACAGCCCGCCTGGCGCATCACGTCCGGGATGCGAAACGCGCCGCCAATCTCCACCAGCTCACCGCGGGACACGACCACCTCTTTGCCGCTGGCGGTGGCCGCCAGCATCAGCAGCACTGCGGCGGCGTTGTTGTTCACAATGCAGGCATCTTCCGCGCCGGTCAGCTGGCACAGCAACTCCGCCAGCGCGCGATCGCGATGCCCGCGCCCGGCGCCGTCCAGATCGTACTCCAGGGTCACAGGCGCTCGCATGGCCTGCATCACGGCGTCCACCGCCTCTTCCGCCTGCTGCGCGCGCCCCAGATTGGTATGCAGCACGGTTCCCGTCAGGTTAATCACCGGGCGCAACGCGCTTTGCGCCTTCGCCTCCAGGCGCTGTTCAACTTCCTGCTCCCACGCACTACACCAGGCGGGCAAGGCGTTTTCTGCCTGAATCGCACCTCGGGCTTCGTCCTGAAGCAGACGTAACATCTCAACCGTCGCGGTATGGCCGAAACGTTCAACGGCGGCATGAATGCGGGGGTTGCGAAGAAGACGATCGGTCGCGGGGATTTGGCTGTATAGCGAATGATGAGTAGTCATGAAAGCGCCTGGCGAGTAAATATCTTCCCCCCTCCCGACGGGAGAGGGAGTTAACATGTGGAGAGATTGTACCCCCTCCCGCGGCGAAGTGTTATAACCCGCGTCAAGCCTTTGGCGGTTCGGTACGGGCAAAGCTCTCGCGGCTAAAAAGCGATTCTGCAAGTTTCACCAGCAACGGGCGGTCGACGCACCAGCCAGGGGAGACGCGGCGGAAGTTGAGGTAACCGATGGCGCAGGCGATGGCGATGGTCCCCAGGTTCAGACTGTCGGTGTGGATCTTGCCCTCCCGGATAAGTTGCTCGCACCGGTCCAGGCTGCGGCTGATTTTTTCCCGCTGGCGCAGCAGTTCGTTTTCTGACTGCTGGGCGGCAGGCCGCGCCTGTTCACGCACGGAGGTGAGCGCCGCATCCATAATGCCGTCGGCCAGGGCTTCAATTTGCTTCACCGCCAGCGCCGCTTTTGGGTCAGCAGGCAGCATGGCCGGCGCAACGCCCAGCAGTTCGATGTACTCGGCAATAATCGGGGAATCGAACCAGTATTCACCCTCGTCCGTCACCAGCGCGGGGACTTTCCCCAGCGGATTGTACTGCGCGACGCCGTTTTCGGCGTTGTAGGGCTGCTCATTGACGAATTCAAATTCAATCCCCTTCTCCAGCAGGAGAATCGAGATTTTACGCACGAAGGGACTGGTGTAGCTACCGATGAGTTTCATTGCCTGATCCTTGATGCCGGAAAAAAGTCAGTATGGATCAAGCGATGAAAAAAGGGCAGGTCTGCGTGTCGCATTCCTGCCCGGGAGGGATTAGTGATCGAGGTAGAGGTAGTGCATCCAGCTGGTCATACGCAGCAGCACTTTACGCATGACCGAAACGTGGGCGAAGTGGTCCGAATAGACTGCCACCTGGGCATAGATACCGTCCGGCAGGGCATCGACTTCGGTGTTGGGTTCCAGCTCAATCAGCGCCTGTACGCCATCCGTGCCCGGCACCACCGTCAGCGACTGCAGTGCGCCCTGCGCCTGATAGGTTCCTCCCGGCACCACCGGCAGAATACTGGTGAGCTTACCGGAGAACACCTGGCCCGGCAGGGCGTTAAACACCACTTCCGCTTCATCACCCGGCTTCAGACGCAGCAGCGAGTTCTGGCGGAACTGGGCCACGATCTGACGTTTCTGTTCAGGAATAAAGACCATCACCGGACGCAGAGGCAGCGCGGCGGCGTAGGTCCCCGGACGGATCAACACCTGGGTGATGTAACCATTGCTGGGCGCACGCACCACGGTCTGATCCAGGTTGTATTTCGCTTCGGCAAGCTGGGCGCGTAAGGAGGCAATCTGCGACTGCTCGCCGTTCACCATGCTGTCTAACTGGCTTTGGATCTGCACCTGTTCAGCCACGGAGCCTTTTACCAGTGCATCCTGCGCCAGATAGTTCTGCCGCGCGTTGTCGATATCGCTTTCAGAGAATGGATTCACCTTCGCCTGGCTGCCTTTCAGGTAGCGCTGATAATCTTTGTACAGGCGATCGCGCTCAGCGGAAACGCGCGTGGTATTGGCGACAGCTTCCGCCAGCTGCGCTTTCAGATTATCGATGTTATGCGTCGCGGTCACCAGGTCAGCCTGCAGTCTGTCGACCCGCGCCTGATAACGGCCTGGATCCAGTTTAAATAACACTTCGCCTTTTTTAATTAGCTGGTTATTTTTATCGGTCACTTCGCTAACCACGCCAGTCACCTGCGGCGTAATCGGAATGGAAATAACCGCTTTTTGCGCCGTAAACGTATACGGGTGGTTATAGTTCATGAGCAGAATAAGTCCGGCAACAATAAACACCCCGCCTAATGTAGCGGTGGCAAGCGTCCACTGGTTTACCGGAATACGGAATATTTTAAAGATGGCCCAGGCAAATGCCACGTAGGTCAAAATAATCAACAGATCCATGATTAGCGCTCCAGCGTGTTCTTATCAGCAGTAGGCTCTACTGCGGCCAGCTTTTGTTCGAGTTCCGCCACGCGTTTGGCTAGCGCATCCATGCCCGGGACCTCATCAGCCCTGGTGATGTGGTTTTGCATACCCCAGCCGCGATCTTCGCGGTACAGGGTGGCCCAAATCCACAGGAACGGCCAGATGGCATGAAGCGTAAACAGACTAATCCACCCTGCCGTGTGAATAGCATCGGCATGCGGATGGTTACGCTTTTTGGCCATATTATAAGGGATGTCATGAATGGCGATGATTCCGTAAAAAAGAACCAGAAATACAAAAATCAATACGCCCAGCGCAAAATAGTTGAGAAACATATTCTCCTCACTTAAACAACGTCAACTCATTAAATTAATAAAACAGTACGCAACCTAATTATTTTTTATAAAAACGGTTTTTTGCTCACTATTTCAGAGCCGGGGAGTATGGATTTTTATAATATCTCCTTGCAAGTTTATAAGCGTGTCAAAATATATCCTGAATAATAATAGACTTAACCTTACATTATGAGCGTAACCCACCTTTTAACTTTTCGCCATACCACACATCAAAAGTGGTTTTTTAGCTTTACGTGTCGTGCTGTATCAGCCTGGCACCGAATCGCAAAGCAGAGTTTGCTCGCGATCGCAGCCGGAGAAATCTGCATAAAAATATTTTGTGAAATCAATCACAATCCAGAAACAAACACACTAAATCAAAATGTGATGCGCATCACGAAAAACGGTGGTTTTTGCGTTAATTCTCACCATCGTATTTTTTTTGTCCACTTATTTTGTGACTCAGATCACCTAATTGCTCACCACACCCCCTACATTTACGTGACGTGCATCACATAAATTTTCGCTGTCTGGACAGTTGAACGATTCAGTGCCAGATTTCACAGCATCAGAACAGGGCCCGGCTACCTCTGCCGCCGCACATTAACAATAAACCTCGGGCCACAAGCCTAAGCGTAAACAAAAGAAGGGGTGTTTTATGTCATCCGATTTCAAGATCAAAGTTCAAAGCTTTGGTCGTTTCCTCAGCAACATGGTGATGCCAAATATCGGCGCGTTTATCGCGTGGGGTATCATCACTGCATTGTTTATTCCGACAGGGTGGTTGCCTAACGAGACGCTGGCGAAACTTGTTGGCCCAATGATTACCTACCTGCTGCCACTGCTCATCGGTTTCACCGGTGGTCGTCTGGTGGGTGGTGACCGTGGTGGCGTCGTGGGTGCCATCACCACGATGGGGGTTATCGTCGGCGCGGATATGCCGATGTTCCTCGGGGCGATGATTGCCGGTCCTCTGGGCGGCTGGGCGATCAAGAAATTCGACGTCTGGGTTGATGGTAAGATCAAATCCGGCTTCGAAATGCTGGTGAACAACTTCTCTGCGGGCATCATCGGGATGATCCTCGCGATTCTGGCGTTCCTCGGCATTGGCCCGGCAGTTGAAGTCCTGTCTAAAATTCTGGCGGCTGGCGTTAACTTCATGGTGGCGCACGAGATGCTGCCGCTGGCGTGTTTCTTTGTTGAACCGGCAAAAATCCTGTTCCTTAACAACGCCATTAACCACGGTATCTTCTCGCCGCTGGGTATTCAGCAGTCGCACGACCTCGGCAAGTCCATCTTCTTCCTGATTGAAGCCAACCCGGGCCCGGGTATGGGTGTGCTGCTGGCGTACATCTTCTTTGGTCGCGGTAGCGCGAAGCAGTCTGCTGGCGGTGCGGCTATCATCCACTTCCTGGGCGGTATCCACGAAATTTACTTCCCGTACGTGCTGATGAACCCACGTCTGATCCTGGCCGTTATCCTCGGCGGTATGACCGGTGTGTTCACCCTGAGCGTGCTGGGCGGTGGCCTGGTGTCTCCGGCCTCTCCGGGCTCTATCCTGGCGGTGCTGGCAATGACGCCAAAAGGGGCTTACTTCGCAAACATCGCGGCCATCTTTGCCGCCATGGCGGTCTCCTTCGTGGTCTCTTCTATCCTGCTGAAAACCAGCAAAGTGAAAGAAGATGATGACATCGAAGCAGCAACCCGTCGTATGCACGACATGAAAGCCGAATCCAAAGGCGCGACCCCACTGGCCGCGGGCGATGTCTCTAACGACCTGAGCCACGTGCGTAAAATCATCGTGGCCTGTGATGCCGGTATGGGTTCCAGCGCAATGGGTGCAGGCGTGCTGCGTAAGAAAGTGCAGGATGCGGGTCTGACCAACATCTCCGTGACCAACAGCGCCATTAACAGCCTGCCACCGGATGTTGACCTGGTGATCACGCACCGCGACCTGACCGAGCGCGCCATGCGCCAGGTACCGCAGGCTCAGCATATTTCGCTGACCAACTTCCTCGACAGCGGCCTGTACACCAGCCTGACCGAGCGTCTGGTGGCCGCGCAGCGTCATGAAGATAACGAAGTGAAAGTGCGCACCAGCCTGCAGGACAGCTTTGACGAGAGCAATACCCACCTGTTCAAACTGGGTGCGGAGAACATCTTCCTCGGTCGCACTGCGGCAACCAAAGAAGAAGCGATTCGCTTTGCCGGTGAGCAGCTGGTAAAAGGCGGCTACGTTCAGCCTGAATACGTAGACGCGATGCTGGAACGTGAAAAACTGACGCCAACCTACCTGGGCGAATCCATCGCGGTGCCGCACGGTACGGTGGAAGCGAAAGATCGCGTTCTGAAAACCGGCGTCGTATTCTGTCAGTACCCGCAGGGCGTGCGCTTCGGTGAAGAAGAAGACGACATCGCCCGTCTGGTGATTGGTATCGCCGCTCGCAACAACGAGCACATTCAGGTGATTACCAGCCTGACCAACGCGCTGGATGATGAGTCTGTCATTGAGCGTCTGGCCAATACCACCAGCGTGGAAGAAGTGCTGGCTCTGCTGAACAAATAAGTTCTCTTCCCTCTCCCCTCCGGGGAGAGGGCTAGGGTGAGGAGAAAACGTTCCTCACCCCAGCCCTCTCGGGTAAAAACATTGATTAAGGTTAACACTATGAAAGCATTACATTTTGGCGCAGGTAATATCGGTCGTGGCTTTATCGGCAAGCTGCTGGCAGACGCGGGCATTACGCTGACATTCGCCGATGTAAATCAGGTCGTTCTGGATGCCCTGAATGACCGTCATAGCTACCAGGTGCATGTGGTGGGTGAAAATGAGCAGGTGGAAACGGTCACTGGCGTCAACGCGGTAAGCAGTATCGGCGACGACGTTATCGACCTTATCGCCAGCGTTGACCTGGTCACCACGGCGGTGGGCCCGGTGGTACTGGAGCGTATCGCCCCTGCGGTGGCAAAAGGCCTGGCAAAACGTAAAGCGCAGGGCAACGACACCCCGCTGAACATCATTGCCTGCGAGAACATGGTGCGCGGCACCACGCAGCTGAAAGGCCACGTGCTCAACGCCGTAGCAGAGGAAGACAAAGCCTGGGTGGAAGCGCACGTCGGGTTTGTGGATTCCGCCGTTGACCGTATCGTCCCGCCGTCAGAATCTGCGACCAACGATCCGCTGGAAGTGACCGTGGAAACCTTCAGCGAGTGGATCGTTGATAAAACCCAGTTTAAAGGCGCGCTGCCGACCATTCCAGGTATGGAATTAACCGATAACCTGATGGCATTTGTCGAACGCAAACTCTTCACGCTGAACACCGGGCATGCTATAACCGCCTACCTCGGGAAATTGGCCGGTCATCAGACCATTCGCGACGCGATCCTTGATGAGAAGATCCGTGCGGTGGTGAAAGGGGCAATGGAAGAGAGCGGCGCGGTGCTGATCAAACGCTACGGTTTTGATGCTGAGAAACATGCAGCATACATCCAGAAAATCCTCGGTCGTTTTGAAAACCCGTATCTGAAAGATGACGTTGAGCGCGTAGGCCGCCAGCCGCTGCGTAAACTGAGCGCGGGCGATCGCCTGATTAAGCCGCTGCTGGGCACGCTGGAATACGGCCTGCCACACGCCAACCTGGTGAAAGGCATTGCCGCCGCGATGCACTATCGCAGCGAGCAGGATCCCCAGGCGATTGAGCTGGCTCAGTTGATTGACGATAAAGGCGCGCAAGCTGCGCTGGCGCAGATTTCCGGTCTGGACGCCAACAGCGACGTGGTTGTGGAGGCGGTTAACGCATACAACGCAACCAAATGATGCACAGTGAGGCGCAGGTCATCCTGCGCCCTGATTACAGATTGTCAGATATGCAGGCAATAATGGAACAAACCCAGGCCTTTGAAAATCGTGTGCTTGAGCGTCTGAATGCTGGCAAAACCGTACGAAGTTTCCTGATTGCCGCCGTCGAGCTATTAACCGAGGCGGTGAATATCCTGGTGCTTCAGGTGTTCCGCAAAGACGACTACGCGGTAAAATATGCTGTAGAACCGTTACTGGACGGCGACGGGCCGCTGGGAGATTTATCCGTGCGTCTGAAGCTGATTTATGGTCTTGGCGTGCTGAACCGACAAGAGTATGAAGATGCGGAGCTGTTGATGGCACTGCGCGAAGAGCTCAATCATGACGGTAATGAGTACACCTTTACCGATGACGAGATCCTTGGCCCCTTTGGCGAGCTGCATTGCGTCACTGCGCTCCCCCCTGCCCCCCATTTTGACAACAGCGACCCTGAGCTGTACGCGATGCAAAAGCTGCGTTATCAACAGGTTGTCCGTTCCACAATGGTCCTCTCCCTGACTGAGCTGATTTCCCGAATCAGCTTAAAAAA
>NZ_JAIWJZ010000062.1:0-40550 GCF_020216105.1 Enterobacter sp. K16B | reverse complement strand
CCACCCAATCGCGATGGACGACGGTCTGCGTTTCGCAATCCGTGAAGGCGGCCGTACCGTTGGCGCGGGCGTTGTTGCTAAAGTTCTGGGCTAATTATACGTTTTAATTAACGTTTTAGTCTTAAAAACCCCGAATTTATTTCGGGGTTTTTTTATTTTTACTACATGCAAATTTAAATAAATATAAGTAGATATTATTCATTTTTATTTTGCTGGTAAGATGAGTATGCTTATTTCTTAAAGCGGCTTTTGTTAGATAAACTTATTTGAATTTGATTCCTGTGGTCATTACCTTATGGGCTGCTACATCATTATGTAATAACCCAATGGATTAAAAACAACAGGAATGTTTAAAATGAAATTAAATCTCGCAACGAAAGCTTTATTTTTCATGGGGCTGACATGTGCTGCGCTGCCTGCATTCGCGATCGAAGCATGGAGCGGTCAGGAAGGTGGCAGTACTTATGAAGTTATTTTCGATGGCGGTGTGTATAAGAATGCATGGTGGGTAGGCGCCTCAGATTGCCCGGGCAATGCTGCTAACGATCAGGCAAATAACCCCTGGCGTTTTGAACGCAACGCGACCGCCGCTGAAATGAATAAATACGGTAATCCTGTTACCTGTGAAACCAGTGGTGGTACGGTAACCTATCCAGCCTATGATAATAGCGTTGCTTATAAAGCGGGTGACGTTGTTAGCTATAACAATGCAACGTATAAAACCTCAATTGCGCAAAGTGCATATGGTTTTGTTCCGGGCCAAGATAATCCATGGGAAGCTTATGCGCCTGTTTCGCAGTGGTCATCTTCCACCGTTTATAATAAAGGCGATAAAGTTCAGAAAAACGGTCAGGAATATGAAGCTCTGTTTTATACCGTAGGAGACGACCCTTCGCTTGCCGCTAACCAGAACCCGACCGGTTCAAACGGCCGTCCCTGGAAACCACTGGGTGCCGTTACCACATACACTCAGGATCAGCTGAACAAGGCGCCGGTTTATAATTCCTCAACCCTATATGAAAGCGGTACGCTGATTCGCTACAACGGTGGGAATTACGTCTCGCAGGCCAAAGTACAGAAAGTCTCCCCATCGGATACCAACCCGTGGCGTGTCTTTATCGACTGGACAGGCACCAAAGAAAAAGTCGGTACGCCAAAATCAGCATGGCCAGCTCACGTCTATGCCCCGTATGTCGACTTTACCCTGAACGCCCAGCCAGACCTGGCAAGCCTTGCTCAGAACCAGGGCGTTAATCACTTTACGATGGCCTTCGTGGTGAGTAAGGATGCCCAAACCTGTCTGCCAACCTGGGGTACGGCCTATAACATTAACGACTATGCGCAGTACAGCAAGATTAAAGCGCTGCGTGAAGTGGGCGGTGACGTGATGGTTTCCATTGGTGGCGCAAACAATGCGCCGCTGGCGGCATCCTGTAAGAATATCGACGATCTGAAGCAGCACTACTACGACATCGTAGACAACCTGAACCTGAACGTTCTGGACTTCGACATTGAAGGTACCTGGGTTGCCGATCATGAATCCATCAACCGCCGTAACGAAGCAGTGAAAGCCGTGCAGGATACCTGGAAGTCAGAAGGCCGCAAGGTCGGTATCTGGTATACCCTGCCCATTTTGCCAACCGGTCTGACCGCTGAAGGTCTTTACGTGCTGGAAGATGCAAAAGCCAAAGGTGTGGAGCTGGCGGGCGTTAACGTGATGGCGATGGACTATGGCAACAGCATCTGTCAGTCCGATGGCACTGAAGGCCAGAACATACATGGCAAGTGCGCAACCTCGGCCATTGAAAACCTGTTCAGCCAGCTGAAGCAGATCTTCACTGAGAAGAGCAATGCTGAAATCAATGCGATGATGGGCACCACCCCAATGATCGGCTATAACGATGTTCAGGGTGAAGTGTTCTATATGTCTGATGCGAACCTGGTGATGCAGGATGCCACAGAGCGTGGTCTGGGCATGATTGGTATCTGGTCTATGATGCGCGACCAGCCGGGTGTGCCGAAGCAGGTTTCTCCTGAGCACAGCGGTCTGACCGAGCAGCAGGCGTCTAAGTATGCTTTCAGTGAGGTGTTTGCGCCGTTTACGAAGGCTGGAAATGACGTGTCTGATGGCGTTGTTTCTTTTGAACCTATTGATGATGCAAATGAGAAAAACGTCTGGTTGACTCTGACTCAGGAGGCATTTAAGACACGTAAATTCGTTGCTTATCATAATGGAAAATATATGGGGCACTCTGAAAAAGGTGCAACTTATTACAGTCAGCGCTGGGCATCGAACAATGGCCTTAATGAAGTAATAAAACTTCATTACTATTACAAGCCGCAGGTCGGGGATAAGATTAAGTTGGTTGAAGATATCAATGGTAATGAGAAAGAGCTAAAAACCATTATTCTCACTCAGGATATGCTGAAGTAACATCCTGATTATCATAAACTTAAAGCTCTAATTTCGTGAAGCTAACCCCGGGGTATTCCAGCAGGAAACCCGGGGTTATTTTTTTCTCAGGCAGAATTGCAGTGAGAACAATAATCATTTATGCTGAGGGTGTTGATGGTTCGGGAGTGCATATGTACATCTGTTTGTGTAACGGCGTTAGTGATAAAAAAATCCGTCAGGCTGTGCGCCAGTTTCAGCCACAATCCTTTCAACAATTACGCAAGTTTATTCCCATTGGAAATCAATGTGGTAAATGTGTTCGTGCTGCACGGGAAGTTATGCAAGACGAGTTAATGCAAATGCCGGAATTTAAAGAGATCGCCTGAACGACGCTCTTTTTTTTGACATCTCCGTAGCCCCATCTACGCTCTAAGTGTGGAAGCGGAGGGACTATATAATGAAAGGTGATGTTAAAATCATAAGTTATCTCAATAAATTATTGGGAAATGAGCTTGTCGCAATTAACCAGTATTTTCTCCATGCGAGAATGTTCAAAAACTGGGGTCTTAAGCGTCTGAATGACGTTGAATATCATGAATCTATCGACGAGATGAAGCACGCCGATAAATATATTGAGCGTATCCTTTTCCTCGAAGGTATCCCAAATCTGCAGGATCTTGGCAAACTGGGCATTGGTGAAGATGTCGAAGAGATGCTGCGTTCCGACCTCAGGCTGGAACTTGAAGGTGCTAAAGATCTCCGGGAAGCTATCGCCTATGCCGACAGCATTCATGATTACGTGAGTCGTGACATGATGATTGAGATTCTGGCAGATGAAGAGGGCCATATCGACTGGCTGGAGACCGAGTTAGATCTTATCCAGAAACTGGGTATCCAGAACTATCTGCAGGCGCAAATTCGCGAAGAAGAGTAACGATTACAGGAAGGTGTTACACCTTCCTGTTTTACTTACAGGGTTAGCCAGCAGAAGTAACCCCAGCCGCTCAACGCGAGCGCAGGACCGAAAGGGAGGGTGCCCGTGAACTGTCTGTTTTTGAACCACAACACCAGTCCACATAAAATCCCAATTACGGACGCCACATAAAGGATTACCGACAGACTTTGCCACCCGGTCCAGGCCCCGGCCGCCGCCAGCAGTTTGAAATCGCCGTAGCCGATCCCCTCTTTGTGCCATATCAGCCAGACGATCCAGTAAAGCAGCCACAGGCTGAGGTAGCCCGCCACGGCACCCAGAACGGCATCTTCACAGGGAATGAGACCTGTCATAAGGTTAAACAGCAATCCAAGCCACAATAAGGGCAGGGTCAGTTTATCGGGCAGTAATAAGTGCTGCGCATCGATGACGCTAAGCGCCAGCGCGAACCAGAAGTAGAGTAAAAGAGCTGAAACAAGCATCAGATTATCAGGGTGAAGGGCGTAGCAGAGAGGGGCCATAACCGCGCAACTCGCTTCGAGCAACGGGTAACGCCCGGAGACAGCGTGTCCACAATGTCGGCATTTTCCCTTCAGACGCAGCCAGCTGAAGAGGGGAATATTGTCATGCCACACCAGAGGTATGCGACAGTGGCAGCAGTGTGACGCCGGCCACCAAAAATTTAAGCGGGAAGCGGCGTCGTCAGCGTTGGTCTGTTGCGCGATCATTATCGGTAGCCGCCAGGTGACCATCCCCATGGTGCTGCCTGCCAGTAAGCCAATAACCAGAAAGAGCAGGGCAAGCATACTATCCATTTCGCTTCACCCCGATGGTCAGACGCGTGAGAATAATCGAATCCGCTTTTTGGGGACTGGCATGGAATTCCAGGTCCACAACGCGCAGGCCGTAACTGAGCTGTATCTCCTCGAGCCAGCGCATGAAGTTCTCCATTTCCATGTCGGTGGCGAAGACGCTCAACTCACCTGCATTTCCCTGCTGTACCGTCGCGACCAGATTCGCTTTTTTGAGGCTATTTCTGATGAGATCGCCCGGTTTTCCTGGCGGTTTTTTTTCGGGTAAAAGGCCCGCAGCGGTAACCTGTTTGCTGAACCATGCCGCATCGTTACGTAAACGCTCACAACGCGACTGTAGTATATTAATTGTCTGGTCGAGTGGCTGATAGAGGCCAAACCAGAAAAGTATTATCAGGCTACATGCTCCCAGCGTCATGATGAGCCGTTGCTCATTGAGCGGTTTTTGTCTGAAACTGTTCAGCGCAGATTTAATCATTGCGTAACGTCCACTTTCCCTGTTCGTGTTTGTCGATCGTCAAAGAAAATCCTAAGGTGTTCTCTTTGATAAATTGCTGTATCTGGTTTTCCCCAGTGGCATAAAGAAAAAGTCGCAGGGATTTTTGCTGCGGGTTATAGCTCACCCCCTCGAGCGCGATGTCGGGGAAACGGGCCAGACTGGACTGCAGACGAAGCAGAAGCGTTAACGGGGCGGGTAAACGCTGCCGTAACTGTTCTGGCAGATAGGCTCGCAGATTATTGCTGTGCCGGTTCTCGGGAATGTAGCGTTGCCACTGTTGAGTCATATTGTCCTTCAGCTGTATTTCCCGCTGCTGAAGTTGCCACCAGGAGAATAGATGAGTCAGTAGCGCGACTGCCGCTGTCAGAACAACACAGCAGAGGGCGATACGTTTCAGGCGCGATGTCCAGGGGGAAAACGCCACTGGGGGACGAACGCTGTCATGCAGTAGATTTGCGGTCTCCCTTTGTGGATAAAGCGACATGATGTGGCATTCCGGTTTTCCTGACGCGTTTGCACAGGGCCCGGACAACTCGCCGTAGTGTGTAAGCTGTCGGGGAGTGAAGTGCTGCAGGAGGTGAGTTAACCAGGCGCCTGTCAGGCGCGAAACGTAACTTTCGTGCGTCCTGACAAGCCAGGTGTCATCCTCTTTCAGTACCGCCCAGCCGTTTTCCACGTTGGGTAAACAGAGCGCATCCAGCGTTGCATGCGTCACGTTTAATCCGCAGGCACTGAGCGCAGCGAGTTCTTCCTCCAGCCACACTTTCTCCACCCCGACAACAGTGAGCGTCGTTCCTGCGCGTGACAGTAAGGTCCAGTGGAGAGCGGGAGCATCCTCATCGAGCGTTTCATCGGCCAGCCAGTGCAACTGCCGATCGGACAGGACGTCCTTTTCATCGAGAACGGTCAGTGTGCGGCAGGTTGCCTTCTCAACCGGAATGAGCAGATGCGTTACCCGGGATGCAGAAATCCCTGAAAGCTCAGGGAGCTTTTCGCGTGGCAGGGAGTGAATTTCTCCATGACCGCCGCCGTCAAAAAGGGTCCATTCCACCGGCAACGTTGGCTCGCTGTTCAGGCGGATGAGCAGCCGGGCAGTGTCAGGTGGCGTTTTACTCGTCATGTTCGCCGTCCGTAAGCTGGCGCAGATAGATGCCAATGGTTTTCTTCTTGTCGTCATAATAAAAAAAGGTTTTCATCCCTGAGCTCAGTTCGCCTTCTCGTGCGCTCGACGTGGTCACAAAATAATGGCTGGTGACGGTCAGGTATTTTTTTAGCGTGTCCACACGTGCTTTGGCCGCGCTGTGATCCTGTTGGGCCTGATAAAGAAAGGCATCGACCGTTTTCCAGCCTTCCCGGGGGCGTTTTTTGAGTAAGGTTTTTGCATCCGACGTGCTGATATCGTTCAGAAAAAGGGCTGCCAGCAGCGGGGCCTGCGCTTCGGTGAGGGTATTGATGTTGATGTTTAACTCGTTGCTGAAGGCAGTACAGACAAAAGGCGCGAGTTTCTGCCAGAGGGGGCTCGTCATCCCTTTGAGCGTGCGGATCTCCGCCGGTAAAAAGATCATTTGGTTTGCCGTCAGGGAGTGAATGCCGTTTTGCAGGTAATATTCATCTTCGGCCCCTTTCAGCCGGGGGGAGGTGTCGGCGTCGATGTAATCTGCAGTGGACTGGATTATCTCTTCAGCGCGGTTTTTTTCCGCGCCCAGCTGATCCAGCAGCGCCTGAAACACGCTGATTTCGTAGGGAGGCGTAGCCATGCCTTCAACGGGAGCGTTTTCCAGGGCATTGAGATTGAAGCACTGTTGTCGATCCTCCGTACGCCAGCTGACGGTGGTATCCGCGTCCAGATCGGCCTTGCCGTTTAACCTTTCATCATCATGCTTTAACACGCCAGCGGTGGCTTCCCCTTCGGCATAAAGCAGGGCATATTTTGCCTGCACGCTGGCGTTGGTACGCCGGCTACGCTGAAGCTGGGTCTGGAAGCTAAGGGTCATTTCAGCCGCGAGCGCCGCCATCAGCGCAAGAATCATCAACACAATCAACAGCGCAGCGCCTTTCTGAGGATTCATTTTTTATCCTCACGGCGCTGGCCGGTTTGCTGTTTCTCCGGAACCCATCCAGGCAAAATAAAAACACGACGAACGCTTTCACGGTTTTCGCGCTCCAGCGTAATGGCAACGGTGGCTGACGCCGTATTGCCCTCGCCAGCGAGCAGTACAGAGGCAAAACGGGTGATATTCGTCAGCAGGGCACGCGCGGGCTTGTCCTCTTTTCCGTCAGGAGAGTAGCGCACAGCACGATACAAGGTCCCGTCCAGGACGTACCAGTGTACGGTCGTGAGTACGAAAGCGGCTTCGAAAGGGGTGGTCGTGTCCCGCATCTGGGTGCTGAAGAGCAACTCATCGGTTCCACTTGCAAAGGTCTGGTGAGTCTGGCGATTTTTGCGCGGGACGTATTGCATCAGATCATTTTCCAGCAGCAGAAGGGTGTACTGCAGGGCATGAAAATCACTGGCCAGCTTTTGGGCGCGCTGATGTTGCTCAGATGCCTGAGAAAAGACCATTGAGGCGAGGAAGCTGAGGACCGAGAAAATCGCGATAGCCAGCATGACTTCCAGAAGCGTAAAGCCTCTCTGATGATTAGTCATGTTTCGCCTCTTGCTTCTCTTGTACCGGGCTCCAGGCATAAAGCTTCACCGTTTTACCCCGGGAGGATGTCACGGTAATGTAGTTCAGGGCGGCAGAGGGTACGCCGGTGAGCGTCCAGGTAAAGGCGTTTCCCTGCTGGGAGGACTCTCCTTGCTCCGTGGCGGAAAGGACGGCGTGCATTTTGATTAACTGATTATCCGCCACCCACAGCGCAAGCGTCTCCTGCTCCAGGGTCTCCAGAGCGGAGAGTTGCCACTGCATGCTGGTGACTAACGCCGTTACCGCCGAGGCAAAGATGGCCATGGCCAGTAACACCTCAAGCAGGAGCATTCCACTTTGCGCTTTCATTGCGCCACCTTTAGCGGAGTGATATCCAGCGGCAGAGAGCCCGTGCAGCGCACATACAACAATTTTTCACCGTTTGCACTTCTGAATAACAGCGTGAAGGGCGTTATCTGGCCATCAGACAGAACGATAATCTGCGGTGTATCGCCCTGTGGCAAGGGGGTAAGCTCGGGCCGCGCTGGGCCATCCCATGCTGCCTGAAGCGGCAAGTTATCGTCACGCTGGATTGCCTCCCACTGCCAGCCAGTATGTGCGCGTTTCTGTGGAACGTAGAGTAACCACCCTTCTTCAGACACCAGCAGGGCAACCGCATGTTTTTCCAGCAGCGCCAGATCGGCAGCATACTCAACGGTTTGTCTGAACATGTCGACACGCTGACGTAGCTTTCCGCTCACGCTTAAACGTTCATTTTGCATGGCCGTCACGCCTGCGACGGCCGCCGCGAGAATGACAATCACCAGCATCACCTCCAGCAAGGTAAATCCCTTTTCCTGAGCCATGTTCAGCGCGATTTTTTGTCGTTATCCCAGTTGTTAATGTCATCCGCCGTACCGATTTCACCATCCGGACCGGTTGAGCTGATATCGATTGCACCATGTTCGCCCGGGCTTATCAGGACATACTCATTGCCCCACGGATCCGCGGGAAGACGGCGAATATAACCTTCGGGATTGTAATTTTCCGCGAGCGGCGCGAGCGTCGGGGCCACAACCAGTGCGTCCAGACCCTGGTCTGTTGTGGGGTAACGATGGTTATCCAGCTTGTACATATCCAGCGCATTTTCGAGAGCGACTATGTCGCTGACCGCTTTTTGCCGGTCCGCACGATCTTTGTTGCCCATCAGATTGGGCACCACCAGGCTCGCCAGCACGCCCAGAATGACAATGACCACCATAAGCTCCATCAGGGTAAAACCGCGTTGCGTTTTAAACGTTTGTCTTTCCATAGCCTTTCCTCAGTTCATCAATGAGTTGAGTTGTAAAATGGGTTGCATGACCGCCACCACGATAAACAGAACGATGGCGGCCATGACGACAATCAGCGCCGGTTCAAAAATCGCCAGCGTCAGGGTGATGCGGTTCTGTAAGCGGACGTCCTGGTTATCCGCTGCCCGTTGCATGAGTTCTCCGAGCTGGCCGCTTTTTTCCCCGGAGGCGATCATGTACAGCATCATGGGCGGGAAAATGGCGGTTTTCTCAAGAGACTGGCTCACACTGTTTCCCTGGCGTACGCGCTCGGCGGCGTCACTCAGTCGCTGCCGTATCTCTTGGTTACCCACGCCTTCCGCTGAAAGTGACATCCCCTGCAGCAACGGCACGCCGCTGACGTTGAGGATGCTGAGGGCGCGTAAGTACCGGGCGCTGTCGATAGCGCAGACCAGTGGTGCAGTAGCGCGAAAGTGAATCAGCAGACGATGAAAGCGGTGGCGGTTGCCTTCCCGCTTCAGCCAGTATGAAAACAGGCCACCACCCACAAAGAGCAGACCTAATATCCCCGGACCGTAGACCGACAAAAAGTCGCTGATCGCGAGCAGTATCCGGGTCGTAAGCGGCAGTTCGTGTTTGAGATGAATAAACTGTGCCGCGACGTTGGGCACGACGGCGGTGAGTAAAATCACCACCACCACAATGGCGACGATGGTCAGCAGGGAGGGGTAGATCAGCGCCTGCATCAGTTTGTTATGCATTCGCTGGCGAGCTTCATTAAAATCAGCCAGCCTTTCCAGCACGGCGCCAGCCTTGCCAACCGCTTCACCTGCTTTTACCAGCGTGCAATAGACCGTATCAAAGACCCGGGGGTGCTGTTGCATTGCGCTGGAGAGTGACTGTCCTTCAAGCACTGCCTGACGAAGCGAGCCGATCACACCGATAAGATTCTTGTTCTCTTTCTGCTGCTGAATCGCGGCGAGTGCCTCATCCAGCGGCAGAGCCGCAGCCATCAACGTGGCAAGCTGACGCGTAAAAAGTGTCAATTCGCCATGACTCACCCGTGCCGGGGACCATCGTAATGTCAGCTTGCGCCGCTGCTGTTTGATGGACTGCGGCAACAGGGACTGGCTGCGCAGCTGGGCGACCAACTCCCGCTCGGAGCCAGCATCACTCACGCCAGTATGGCGATCCCCTCTGGGGTCTGTGGCTACCCAGCGAAATTTCATTTACCCTGCTCCGCTGATATCTGCCCATCGGACGTAACGCGCAGCACCTCCTGCAGTGAGGTCAACCCTTGTGCGGCTGCTCGCAATCCGTTTGCCAGTAAACTGCGATGGTTCTGGCGCTGGAGCTGTTCAAGCTGTTGCTCGTTGACCTCTGCGTGTACGGCCTGGCGAATTTCAGGCGTCATCACGAAGAGTTCATGAATAGCCAGGCGGCCCTGATAGCCGCTCTGACGGCAGGCCGGGCACCCAGCGGCTTGCCAGAGCTGCGTCGCGGTGATCCCCTCAGCAACGAGTAGTTGATGTTGTCGAGCGGTGAGGGGATGCGGTGTTTTGCACTGATGACACAGCCGCCTGACCAGGCGCTGTGCGATCACGCCGACAAGCGATGAGGAGAGCAGGAAAGATTCCGTGCCCATATCCCGCAGGCGGGTCACCGCACCGCTGGCGCTGTTGGTATGGAGGGTTGAAAGAACAAGGTGCCCGGTCAGTGAGGCCTGGACCGCAATCTGAGCCGTTTCAGCATCGCGGATCTCTCCGACCATCACCACGTCAGGGTCCTGACGTAAAATTGCGCGTAATCCGCGGGCAAAAGACATATCCACGCGGCTATTTACCTGTGTCTGACCGATGCCTTCCAGCTCGTACTCAATTGGGTCTTCGACGGTAAGTACGTTACGTTCCGGACTATTGAGGGCGGAGAGAAGGGCATACAGCGTGGTACTTTTCCCGGAACCGGTGGGGCCTGTGACCAGAATAATGCCGTGCGGCAGGGCGATAAGGTGCCGGAGATCGCGCATGTCCTCTTCAGACATATCCAGCTTATCAATAGAGAGCCGCAGACTGCTTTTATCCAGCAGACGTAAAACAACCCGTTCGCCGTGCTGCGAGGGCAGCGTAGAGACACGAACATCCACGTTGCGATGACCAATTTTTAAGGTGATACGGCCGTCCTGAGGCAGTCTCTTTTCGGCAATATCCAGTTTGGCCATAATTTTGATACGGGAGATGAGCAGCGCGGCCAGTTTTTTATTGGGTTGAACCACCGGACGCAGTACACCGTCCACCCGAAAGCGGATACTCATCGTTGTTTCAAAGACTTCAATATGAATATCCGACGCGTGCTCCTTAAGCGCTTCGCTAAGCACCGCATTAATCAGCCGGATCACTGGCGCGTCGGACTGCTCGTTGAGCAGGTCTTCATTCGTGGGGATCTCATCGGAAAGCGCACTCAGATCGTCCGAATTATTCATATCTTCGGCAATAAGCTGGGCTGAACCACCAGAGGGTTGATAGAGCTGCTCCAGCTTTTCCGTAAACTGCTGCGAAGCGAGCCGGGTAAACTGCGTGCAGTCGCGGGCCACGGAGGCAACCTCAAGCATATGCTCAAGCGTGGTGCTGGTCGTGTAGAACAGTTCCTGCTGCTGAATGGCAATGCCATAGCGTTGTGCTTTTTTCCAGGCAAGCGGGCTCACTTCGCCTCAGCTCCGCTGAAAGGGTTTTTAGCGGCAGGCATCGCGGGCGTGTTATTAAACGCCCGGTCATCCAGCGCGTCGATATCATCCACATTAATGAGTTTGCCGCTGCGCTGGTCGCTTCTCTCTTTCTGCATCTCTTTGAAACCCGTGTATTTATCCCGTGACAGCGAGCGATACACCTCGTCATCCCGGATAATGGTCGGGCGGATAAAGACCATCAGATTGCGTTTGCTTTTTTCATTTGAGGTGTAACGGAAAAGTTGCCCAATCAGGGGAATGTCACCCAGCAGAGGGACTTTGGAGACTTCCTGTTTACTTGCGTCATCCATTAAACCGCCAAGCACGACGGTTTCACCGCTCTTCACCAGTACGGCATTCTGAATGGTGCGGGTATTGAATGTCGGCCCAAGTGATGAGGAGGTGGCAGACGTGTCGACGCTGGATACCTCTTGCTCGATCTCCATCAGCACCGAATCGCCCTCATTAATCTGCGGGGTGACTTTCAGCTTGGTGCCAACTGTTTTACGTTCGACGGTGCTGTAAATATTATCGCCAGAGGTGGTCTGGGAGCCGGAAAGTACGGGAACATCCTGGCCCACGTTAAACGCGGCTTCTTTGTTATCGAGGGTGACGATGCTGGGTGTCGAGAGAATATCGTTTTTGTTGTCGGTATTCAGAGCTGTCAGCAGCACGCCCCAGTCGCCATTAAAGAAGCCTGCCGCGAGACCGTTATAATTTTTAAAGAGGTCGTATGCCGGATTGTCGCTGGTAATACCGCCCTGAGCTTTAAATTCGCTGATGCCTTGTGCGGCGTTAAAGATAGGGAGACCGGTTTTGGTAAACTGCTGAGCGCCCACGTTTTTATTAGCCCACTGCACGCCCAGATTCAGCCCTTTGCCGTCCTGCACTTCTACGATGATGGCTTCAACCAGCACCTGCGCCCGTCGGATGTCCAGTTTCGCGATGACCTCATCCAGTTGCTGAAGAATCCCCTGGTCGGCAGTGACCACCAGGGAGTTCGTCTGTTCGTCGGCAGTAATGGATATACCATTGCCGCTGCTGCTGGTGGTTTTCGCGGCGCCGTTTTTCTCCTCGGTCAATTTTTGTGTGACACCCGTCAGGACCTCGACAAGTTTGTCCGCCTTGGCATATTTCAGATACCAGACGCGTGTATTGCCTTGCCCCTGCTCTTGCGTGTCGAGACGCGAAATGAGCTGTTGGATCCGCGCCCGTGCGCGGTCTGAACCGCTGATAATGATGGCATTCGTTCTTTTGTCGGCAACGACTCGCGTCTGGAGTGTGGCAGGTTGGGCCTCTTTTCCGCTCTCGCGCGCCAGGTCATTGAGCACGTCGGCCAGATCGCTGGCCGAGGCGTATTTCAGCGGGATGACCTGCTCTTTTTTATCGCCCATCACATCGACACGTTTAACGACTTCCAGCAGGCGATTAACGGTTGATGCCTTGCCGGTGATGATCAGCGTGTTTGAGGGTTCATAATGCACAACGTTACCCACGTTCCCGCCATCCAGCATCTGACGCAGCAGCGGGGATAACGCCCGTGCGGGAACATTTTCCAGCGAAACGATACGCGTCACCAGTTCATCCCCTCTGCCGGGCATGGATCCATTCGTGAGTTTTCCCGGCAGGGTCTTCGCTTTTTCAGAACGAACCACTTTCAGTAAGCCATTATCAAGGCTTATAAGTGAAAAGCCATACAGGTCGAGGACGCTCAGGAAAAACTGGTAATATTCCTCTTCATTAAATGTATCTGCACTTCGGACGGAAATCGTCGCTTTAACGTCGGGGTCAATAAGAATGGTTTTCCCCATGTTTTGGCCCACAATGCTGACAAAGGTTCGAATATCCGCCTCATTAAAGTTTGCGGTGAAGTCAGCGGGATATCCGGGGTTCGCGGCGAAGGCGAGCAGAAAGAGCAGTGAAAGGGCACTCTTTTTCCGGACAGAGGGCATCCTTACCATTTAATTTTCCTTTCCTTCCTGGAACTGCTGAACGGAAACATTAATCACCAGAGGCAATGATTTCCGTATCAGAGTGAATTGAACGCGCTGAAGATGGTTCAGTGCGTCCTGCGCTTTTGCGATGTTCTCCCGCTTCGTCAGTGAAATCTTATTCAGCTGAACGGCGATATCGCCGGGTTCAAGGGAGGCATGTGCGAATGATGCGGCATTCTTCCGGGGTAACAGACGTAATCCGCGCAAGGCATAGTTATCTTCTACGGGACTGGCCTGGATATACTCCGACAAGGCAATGTCCGTCTGAGCCTCATAGTCAGAGATCGGTTCGGTGGGCGCGTCAGACAAACTCAGTTCTGAAAGCAGCGTGAGCTGCTGTTCGTGCCCGCCGGAGGAGAAAGTGACCTGATTTTGAGAGATCGCTTTGATACGAACGGTATTCGCTGATTTAAGCGTCTCATTAACCGAATAGACATTCTGTTCTCCTGCCTCCTGCAGGATCGCTCGGGAGGTTAATTTATCCGAGCTGTGAATAATACCGCGTAAACGGATATCAGGTAGCCGGAACGCCTCTTTTCTTGTTGTCTGTTCCATTTTAATCGTGTCTGACGCGGTTGATGATAATTTCCATTTATACTTATCTGTTGGTGTATTTGCTAAATTTATATCTTTAATCTTTTGTGGTGTTGAATGATTTTCAGACCAGAGAAGATATCCGGTATTTATGCAAGTTAACATCGTTATAATACATATCAATATAATGCCACCGCACAGAATGCGATAAAGAGGAACGTTGGTTAAAGCTCTAAATATAGCCGCCATGAATTTATCATTTAGTATGACTAAAAAATACAATCTGTTTATTGTTAAGGAGGGCGATAATATAATTCAGCTGAGTTAGCAGCAAGTCTTTTGCCGCAAGCTTTCACTCTTTAGGAAAAAGATATTATACAGGGATGTCATTATTCATGGACGGATTCAATGCTATTTATACTACCCGGCATCGTCTGTTACGGAGCGCCCTTATTTCAACGCTGAACAACGAACCGTGGCTAATACTGCACGGCGCAAAGGGGGCGGGGAAAAGCTTACTTGCGCAGGGGATTGTCGCCGCGTGGGCGCATCGTGCTCTGACGCTAGGGCTACTCACCCGTAAAGGATACCAGCAGGAATGGATAGTGCTGGCGGATACCCAAATCGAGGGCAGCTTAACCGGGCGGGTATTCTCCTTTGGGGCGCTCTGGAGTGGACTGTCTGGCGTAATGGGGGAGATGAAGGAGGACACACCGCTGTTTGTGCTGGAAGATGGCCAGCGCGCCGGTAACAGGCTGGTGTCAACGGTTCAGGATTTTATCGCCATCATGCCAAACGCCCGATTGTTATTAACCGGGACATTTGGACACCGTCTGCAGCGCCGCCTGCGGAAATTGCACCCGGTATGGTTCGAGATACCTTTCCCGGACAAGGAGGATTGCCGGGAGGTCATTGCTGCTCATGCTGATATCGAACCTGAGGAGTCGGGTGTACTGGCGGAGCGTTTCGTCAGAGAGGTTATGCGTCGCTGTCGCGGCAATCTCCATCTTGTCGCCCGGACAGGGGAATTTATTCGTCGTAATAAAGAAGAGCAGGCTGCTGTCCCGCCGGCGCTACAGCAAGCCGCCTTGCGCTATTTACCCGCGACGCACCATCCTCGCCGGACTTGCCTGGCGTTAATCGTCGTGGCGGTGCTGTGTGGGGCCGCAGGCCGGTATTTTTCTCATCCTCTGTCCCGCTGGCTGCCGGAGCCAGAAAGCCTGCTGTCCGTCGTGTTATCCCGGCCCGCCTCTCCTCCCCTGACATTGACATCAGAGATTATGTCTACCAGTGAATCGCTCGCGTTACTTTATCGTGTTTGGGGTTATGAGGTAGACAACGGTGAAGCATGGTGCGATCAGGCGTACCGGGGCGGGATGGCCTGTCTCTCCGGCAATGACACTCTCGAGACGCTGCAGTACCAGGGCCTTCCCTGGATAGCCACACTGAAAATGGAGACTCTCCTTTTGCCGGTGGTGGTCATCGGAGGAGGGGATAAGACGTTTACCGTGCTTTCCGGCAGTCACACGTGGATTGTTGATAAGACCTGGTTTAGCACGGTATGGACGGGAAGCTCGACGCGGATGTGGAAACCCTCGCCGGAGGGTAATGCGAGCATAACAAGGAAAAGCAGTCCCGACGATATTGTCTGGCTCGATACGATGCTGAGCCGTCTGTTAAACGTTGAAGCAGAGGGGACAGGAGAGTGGAGTCCGCTGTTAGCTGAAAAAGTGCGTCAGTTTCAGACCCAACACAAGATTAAAGCGGATGGTGTGATGGGGCAACTCTCGCTTATTCGTCTCTGGCAGGCGCTGGGGGAGAGTCCGACGCTAGCTCAGGATGAGAGCAAGAGATGAGTGACAAAAAAGAAGTGTATCCGTGCGGAGGCGACATGTTTATCCGCCCAGACATGCCGGTGACCTTTTGGCGTTGCGTTTGGGGAGGCTTTCTCTGGCTAACGTACGGCACTGGCTGCGTTTTGACGGGCTATTATATTAGCAGCGGGTTTTCTCTGCCGTCTCGCGCAGAGACCGCTCCTCAAGCCTATTACCTGTCAGATGCACACTATGTCTATAAGAAACGCCCCTTGCCCGTACCCGAAGAAGAGGGCGAAGAGACGGTCTTTGAAGAGCGTGTTGATGAGACGCCAGCGACGCCAGAGGAACCTGAAATCAACGCCGATCTCCGAGCCCGGGTAAAGCAGGCGATGGCTGATATCGACCGTCAATAAACGGTCTCGTCTAAAGGTTGGTTAATATCGACACAGTCGGCTTGCATTACGTCCGTAAATACGTATAATGCGCGGGCTTGTCGTAATTGACGGCTGGTTCGATATGAACCTGAGTAGCTCATTTTGTTACTCAACAATGCTCCCAATTGGGGAGCTACGTAAGAACGGTTACACTCTCCCATCAATCGTAATGGGTTTGAGGAGTAATCATTTTCGTTTATAAAATAATTGGAGCTCTGGTCTCATGCAGAACCAAAGAATCCGTATCCGCCTTAAAGCGTTTGATCATCGTCTGATCGATCAATCAACCGCGGAAATCGTCGAGACTGCTAAGCGCACTGGTGCGCAAGTCCGTGGTCCGATCCCGCTGCCGACCCGCAAAGAGCGCTTCACCGTTCTGATCTCCCCGCACGTTAACAAAGACGCGCGCGATCAGTACGAAATCCGCACTCACAAGCGTCTGGTTGACATCGTTGAGCCAACTGAGAAAACCGTTGATGCTCTGATGCGTCTGGATCTGGCTGCCGGTGTAGACGTGCAGATCAGCCTGGGTTAATCAGGTCATCGAGCGATTGAGAGGTTGAAACAATGATTGGTTTAGTCGGTAAAAAAGTGGGTATGACCCGCATCTTCACTGAAGATGGCGTTTCTATCCCAGTAACCGTAATCGAAGTTGAAGCAAACCGCGTTACTCAGGTTAAAGATCTGGCTAACGATGGCTACCGCGCTATTCAGGTTACCACTGGTGCTAAAAAAGCTAACCGTGTAACCAAACCAGAAGCGGGTCACTTCGCTAAAGCTGGCGTAGAAGCTGGCCGTGGTCTGTGGGAATTCCGTCTTGCTGAAGGCGAAGAGTTCACCGTAGGTCAGGACATTAGCGTTGAGCTGTTTGCTGACGTTAAAAAAGTTGACGTAACCGGTACCTCTAAAGGTAAAGGTTTTGCTGGTACCGTTAAGCGCTGGAACTTCCGTACCCAGGACGCTACTCACGGTAACTCCTTGTCTCACCGCGTTCCGGGTTCTATCGGTCAGAACCAGACTCCGGGCAAAGTGTTCAAAGGCAAGAAAATGGCAGGTCAGCTGGGCAACGAACGTGTAACCGTTCAGAGCCTGGACGTAGTACGTGTTGACGCTGAGCGCAACCTGCTGCTGGTTAAAGGTGCGGTCCCGGGTGCAACCGGTAGCGACCTGATCGTTAAACCAGCTGTGAAGGCGTAAGGGGATAGCAATGGAATTAGTATTGAAAGACGCGCAGAGCGCGCTGACTGTTTCCGAAACTACCTTCGGTCGTGATTTCAACGAAGCGCTGGTTCACCAGGTTGTTGTTGCTTATGCAGCTGGTGCTCGTCAGGGTACTCGTGCTCAGAAGACTCGTGCTGAAGTAACTGGTTCTGGCAAAAAGCCATGGCGCCAGAAAGGTACCGGCCGTGCGCGTTCAGGTTCTATCAAGAGCCCGATCTGGCGTTCAGGTGGCGTGACCTTCGCTGCGCGTCCACAGGACCACAGTCAAAAAGTTAACAAAAAGATGTACCGCGGCGCGCTGAAAAGCATCCTGTCCGAACTGGTACGTCAGGATCGTCTGATCGTTGTCGAGAAGTTCTCTGTAGAAGCGCCTAAAACTAAGCTGCTGGCACAGAAACTGAAAGACATGGCTCTGGAAGATGTGCTGATCATCACCGGTGAGCTGGACGAGAACCTGTTCCTGGCCGCACGTAACCTGCACAAGGTTGACGTACGCGATGCGACTGGTATCGACCCGGTTAGCCTGATCGCCTTCGACAAAGTCGTAATGACTGCTGATGCTGTTAAGCAAGTTGAGGAGATGCTGGCATGATTCGTGAAGAACGTCTGCTGAAGGTGCTTCGCGCACCGCACGTTTCTGAAAAAGCGTCTACTGCGATGGAAAAAACAAACACCATCGTTCTCAAAGTTGCTAAAGACGCGACCAAAGCAGAGATCAAAGCTGCTGTGCAGAAACTGTTTGAAGTCGAAGTCGAAGTCGTTAACACCCTGGTAGTTAAAGGGAAAGTTAAACGTCACGGACAGCGTATCGGTCGTCGTAGCGACTGGAAAAAAGCTTACGTCACCCTGAAAGAAGGCCAGAATCTGGACTTCGTTGGCGGCGCTGAGTAAGTCGGAGGAGTAATACAATGGCAGTTGTTAAATGTAAACCGACATCTCCGGGTCGTCGCCACGTAGTTAAAGTGGTTAACCCTGAGCTGCACAAGGGCAAACCTTTTGCTCCGTTGCTGGAAAAAAACAGCAAATCCGGTGGTCGTAACAACAATGGCCGTATCACCACTCGTCACATCGGTGGTGGCCACAAGCAGGCTTATCGTATTGTTGACTTCAAACGCAACAAAGACGGTATCCCAGCAGTTGTTGAACGTCTTGAGTACGATCCGAACCGTTCCGCGAACATCGCGCTGGTTCTGTACAAAGACGGCGAACGCCGTTACATCCTGGCCCCTAAAGGCCTGAAAGCTGGCGACCAGATTCAGTCTGGCGTTGATGCTGCAATCAAAGCAGGCAACACCCTGCCGATGCGCAATATCCCGGTTGGTTCTACCGTTCATAACGTAGAAATGAAACCAGGTAAAGGCGGTCAGCTGGCGCGTTCCGCGGGTACTTACGTTCAGATCGTTGCGCGTGACGGTGCTTATGTCACCCTGCGTCTGCGTTCTGGTGAAATGCGTAAAGTCGAAGCAGACTGCCGCGCTACTCTGGGCGAAGTTGGCAATGCTGAGCATATGCTGCGCGTTCTGGGTAAAGCAGGTGCTGCACGCTGGCGTGGTGTTCGTCCTACCGTTCGCGGTACTGCGATGAACCCAGTCGACCACCCACATGGTGGTGGTGAAGGTCGTAACTTTGGTAAGCACCCGGTATCTCCGTGGGGCGTTCAGACCAAAGGTAAGAAGACCCGCAGCAACAAGCGTACTGATAAATTTATCGTACGTCGCCGTAGCAAATAATTTTAGAGGATAAGCCATGCCACGTTCTCTCAAGAAAGGTCCTTTTATTGACCTGCACTTGCTGAAGAAGGTAGAGAAAGCGGTGGAAAGCGGAGACAAGAAGCCCCTGCGCACTTGGTCCCGTCGTTCAACGATCTTTCCTAACATGATCGGTTTGACCATCGCTGTCCATAATGGTCGTCAGCACGTTCCAGTCTTTGTTACCGACGAAATGGTTGGTCACAAACTGGGTGAATTCGCACCGACTCGTACTTATCGCGGCCACGCTGCTGATAAAAAAGCGAAGAAGAAATAAGGTAGGAGGAAGAGATGGAAACTTTAGCTCAACATCGCCATGCTCGTTCTTCTGCTCAGAAGGTTCGCCTTGTTGCTGACCTGATTCGCGGTAAGAAAGTGTCGCAGGCCCTGGACATCCTGACCTATACCAACAAGAAAGCTGCAGTATTGGTCAAGAAAGTACTGGAATCTGCCATTGCTAACGCTGAACACAACGATGGCGCTGACATCGACGATCTGAAAGTTGCGAAAATTTTCGTAGATGAAGGCCCAAGCATGAAGCGCATTATGCCGCGTGCGAAAGGTCGTGCAGATCGCATCCTGAAGCGCACCAGCCACATTACTGTGGTTGTGTCCGATCGCTGAGACTCTGGAGACTAGCAATGGGTCAGAAAGTACATCCTAATGGTATTCGCCTGGGTATTGTAAAACCATGGAACTCTACCTGGTTTGCGAACACCAAAGAATTCGCTGACAACCTGGACAGCGATTTTAAAGTACGTCAGTACCTGACTAAGGAACTGGCTAAAGCGTCTGTATCTCGTATCGTTATCGAGCGTCCAGCTAAGAGCATCCGTGTGACTATTCACACTGCTCGTCCTGGCATCGTTATCGGTAAGAAAGGCGAAGACGTAGAAAAACTGCGCAAGGTCGTAGCGGATATCGCTGGCGTTCCTGCACAGATCAATATCGCTGAAGTTCGTAAGCCTGAACTGGACGCTAAATTGGTTGCTGACAGCATCACTTCTCAGCTGGAACGTCGTGTTATGTTCCGTCGTGCTATGAAGCGTGCTGTACAGAACGCAATGCGTCTGGGCGCTAAAGGTATCAAAGTTGAAGTTAGCGGCCGTCTGGGCGGCGCGGAAATCGCACGTACCGAATGGTACCGTGAAGGTCGCGTACCGTTGCACACTCTGCGTGCTGACATCGACTACAACACCTCTGAAGCGCACACCACTTACGGTGTAATCGGCGTTAAGGTATGGATCTTCAAAGGTGAGATCCTGGGTGGTATGGCTGCTGTTGAACAACCGGAAAAACCGGCTGCTCAACCTAAAAAGCAGCAGCGTAAAGGCCGTAAATAAGGAGCGTCGCTGATGTTACAACCAAAGCGTACAAAATTCCGTAAAGTGCACAAAGGCCGCAACCGTGGTCTGGCGCAGGGTACGGATGTTAGCTTCGGCACTTTCGGTCTGAAAGCTGTTGGCCGTGGTCGTCTGACTGCACGTCAGATCGAAGCAGCACGTCGTGCAATGACCCGTGCAGTTAAGCGTCAAGGTAAGATCTGGATCCGTGTATTCCCGGACAAACCGATCACCGAGAAGCCGCTGGAAGTTCGTATGGGTAAAGGTAAAGGTAACGTGGAGTACTGGGTTGCCTTGATCCAACCGGGCAAAGTCCTGTATGAAATGGACGGTGTTCCGGAAGAGCTGGCCCGTGAAGCCTTCGGCCTGGCAGCAGCGAAACTGCCTATCAAAACCACCTTTGTAACTAAGACGGTGATGTAATGAAAGCAAAAGAGCTGCGTGAAAAGAGCGTTGAAGAGCTGAACGCTGAGCTGCTGAACCTGCTGCGTGAGCAGTTCAACCTGCGTATGCAGGCTGCAAGTGGCCAGCTGCAACAGACTCACCTGCTGAAGCAAGTGCGTCGCAATGTTGCACGCGTTAAGACTTTACTGACTGAGAAGGCGGGTGCGTAATGACCGATAAAATCCGTACTCTGCAAGGTCGTGTTGTTAGCGACAAAATGGAGAAATCCATCGTTGTTGCTATCGAACGCATTGTGAAACACCCGATCTACGGTAAATTCATCAAGCGTACGACCAAACTGCACGTACATGACGAGAACAACGAATGTGGTATCGGCGACAAGGTTGAAATCCGTGAATGCCGTCCACTGTCCAAGACTAAGTCCTGGACGCTGGTTCGCGTTGTAGAGAAAGCGGTTCTGTAATACAGTACGCGTTCTCAATACGAATAAACGGCTCAGCGATGAGCCGTTTATTTTTTCTACCCATATTGCAGAAGCGGTGTTATAATGCCGCGCCCTCGATATGGGGCTTTTTAACGGCTCTGATTTTAGAGTCTCAGGTAGTAGTTGACATTAGCGGAGCACTAAAATGATCCAAGAACAGACTATGCTGAACGTCGCCGACAACTCCGGTGCACGTCGCGTAATGTGTATCAAGGTTCTGGGTGGCTCGCACCGTCGCTACGCAGGCGTAGGCGACATCATCAAGATCACCATCAAGGAAGCAATTCCACGTGGTAAGGTCAAAAAAGGTGATGTGCTGAAGGCGGTAGTGGTGCGCACCAAGAAGGGTGTTCGTCGCCCTGACGGTTCTGTCATTCGCTTCGATGGTAATGCATGCGTTATTTTAAACAATAACAGCGAGCAGCCTATCGGCACGCGTATCTTTGGGCCGGTAACTCGTGAACTTCGTACTGAGAAGTTCATGAAAATTATCTCTCTGGCACCAGAAGTACTCTAAGGAGCGAATCATGGCAGCGAAAATCCGTCGTGATGACGAAGTTATCGTGTTAACCGGTAAAGATAAAGGTAAACGCGGTAAAGTGAAAAATGTTCTGTCTTCCGGCAAACTCGTCGTTGAAGGTATCAACCTGGTTAAGAAACATCAGAAGCCGGTTCCGGCCCTGAACCAACCAGGCGGCATCGTTGAAAAAGAAGCTGCTATTCAGGTTTCTAACGTTGCAATCTTCAATGCGGCTACCGGCAAGGCTGACCGTGTAGGCTTTAGATTCGAAGACGGTAAAAAAGTCCGTTTCTTCAAGTCTAACAGCGAAACTATCAAGTAATTTGGAGTAGTACGATGGCGAAACTGCATGATTACTACAAAGACGAAGTAGTTAAGAAACTCATGACTGAGTTTAACTACAATTCTGTCATGCAAGTCCCTCGGGTCGAGAAGATCACCCTGAACATGGGTGTTGGTGAAGCGATCGCTGACAAGAAACTGCTGGATAACGCAGCAGCTGACCTGACAGCAATCTCCGGTCAAAAACCGCTGATCACCAAAGCACGCAAATCAGTTGCAGGCTTCAAAATCCGTCAGGGCTATCCGATCGGCTGTAAAGTAACTCTGCGTGGCGAACGCATGTGGGAGTTCTTTGAGCGCCTGATCACTATTGCTGTTCCACGTATCCGTGACTTCCGTGGCTTGTCCGCTAAGTCTTTCGACGGTCGTGGTAACTACAGCATGGGTGTCCGTGAGCAGATCATCTTCCCAGAAATCGACTACGATAAAGTCGACCGCGTGCGTGGTTTGGATATTACCATTACCACTACTGCGAAATCTGATGAAGAAGGCCGTGCTCTGCTGGCTGCCTTTGACTTCCCGTTCCGCAAGTAAGGTAGGGTTACTGAATGGCTAAGCAATCAATGAAAGCACGCGAAGTAAAGCGCGTAGCTTTAGCTGATAAATTCTTCGCTAAACGCGCTGAACTGAAAGCGATCATTTCTGATGTGAACGCTTCCGACGAAGATCGTTGGAATGCGGTTCTCAAGCTGCAGTCTCTGCCGCGTGATTCCAGCCCGTCTCGTCAGCGTAACCGCTGTCGTCAAACAGGTCGTCCACATGGTTATGTGGGCAAGTTTGGGTTGAGCCGTATCAAACTGCGTGAAGCCGCTATGCGCGGTGAAGTGCCAGGCTTGAAAAAGGCTAGCTGGTAATTACCAATTGAATCACGGGAGTAAAGACAGATGAGCATGCAAGATCCGATCGCGGATATGCTGACCCGTATCCGTAACGGTCAGGCCGCGAACAAAGTTGCGGTCACCATGCCTTCCGCCAAGCTGAAAGTGGCAATTGCCAACGTGCTGAAGGAAGAAGGTTTTATCGAAGATTTTAAAGTTGAAGGCGACACCAAGCCGGAACTGGAACTTACTCTCAAGTATTTCCAGGGTAAAGCTGTTGTAGAAAGCATTCAGCGTGTCAGCCGCCCAGGCCTGCGCATCTATAAGAAAAAAGATGAGCTGCCAAAAGTTATGGCTGGTCTTGGTATCGCAGTTGTTTCTACCTCTAAAGGTGTTATGACTGATCGTGCAGCGCGCCAGGCTGGTCTTGGTGGCGAAATTATCTGCTACGTAGCCTAATCGGAGGAAAGAATGTCTCGTGTTGCTAAAGCACCGGTCGTTATTCCTGCCGGCGTTGATGTAAAAATCGACGGTCAGGTTATTACGATCAAAGGTAAAAACGGCGAGCTGACTCGTACCCTCAACAAAGCTGTTGAAGTTAAACATGCAGATAACGCTCTGACCTTCGGTCCACGTGATGGTTTCGTGGATGGTTGGGCTCAGGCTGGTACCGCGCGTGCCCTGCTGAACTCAATGGTTGTTGGTGTTACCGAAGGCTTCACTAAAAAGCTTCAGCTGGTTGGTGTAGGTTATCGTGCAGCTATCAAAGGGAATGCAGTAGGCCTGTCTCTGGGCTTCTCACACCCTGTTGAGCATCCGCTGCCGGCCGGTATCACTGCAGAATGCCCGACTCAAACTGAAATCGTGCTGAAAGGCGCTGATAAACAGCTGATCGGTCAGGTTGCAGCAGATCTGCGCGCCTACCGTCGTCCTGAGCCTTACAAAGGCAAGGGTGTTCGTTACGCCGACGAAGTCGTGCGTACCAAAGAGGCTAAGAAGAAGTAAGGTAACACTATGGATAAGAAATCTGCTCGTATCCGTCGTGCGACCCGCGCACGCCGCAAGCTCAAAGAGCTGGGTGCAACTCGCCTGGTGGTACATCGTACCCCGCGTCATATTTACGCACAGGTAATTGCTCCGAACGGTTCTGAAGTTCTGGTAGCTGCTTCTACTGTAGAAAAAGCTATCTCAGAACAATTGAAGTACACCGGTAACAAAGACGCCGCTGCAGCTGTAGGTAAAGCTGTTGCTGAACGCGCTCTGGAAAAAGGCATCAGCAATGTTTCCTTTGACCGTTCCGGGTTCCAATATCATGGTCGTGTCCAGGCACTGGCAGATGCTGCCCGTGAAGCTGGCCTTCAGTTCTAAGGTAGAGGTGTAAGATGGCTCACATCGAAAAACAGGCTGGCGAACTGCAGGAAAAGCTGATCGCGGTAAACCGCGTATCTAAAACCGTTAAAGGTGGTCGTATTTTCTCCTTCACAGCTCTGACTGTAGTAGGCGATGGTAACGGTCGCGTTGGTTTTGGTTACGGTAAAGCGCGTGAAGTTCCAGCAGCGATCCAGAAAGCGATGGAAAAAGCCCGTCGCAACATGATTAACGTCGCGCTGAACAACGGCACCCTGCAGCACCCTGTAAAAGGTGTTCACACGGGTTCTCGTGTATTCATGCAGCCAGCTTCAGAAGGTACCGGTATCATCGCCGGTGGTGCAATGCGCGCCGTTCTGGAAGTTGCTGGGGTTCATAACGTTCTGGCTAAAGCATATGGTTCCACCAACCCGATCAACGTGGTTCGTGCAACTATTGATGGCCTGGAAAATATGAATTCTCCAGAAATGGTCGCTGCCAAGCGTGGTAAATCCGTTGAAGAAATTCTGGGGTAATTGACCATGGCAAAGACTATTAAAATCACTCAAACCCGCAGTGCAATCGGTCGTCTGCCGAAACACAAGGCAACGCTGCTTGGCCTGGGTCTGCGTCGTATTGGTCATACCGTTGAGCGCGAGGATACTCCTGCTGTTCGTGGTATGGTCAACGCGGTTTACTTCATGGTTAAAGTTGAGGAGTAAGAGATGCGTTTAAATACTCTGTCTCCGGCCGAAGGCTCTAAAAAGGCGGGTAAACGCCTGGGTCGTGGTATCGGTTCTGGCCTCGGCAAAACCGGTGGTCGTGGTCACAAAGGTCAGAACTCTCGTTCTGGCGGTGGCGTACGTCGCGGTTTCGAGGGTGGCCAGATGCCACTGTACCGTCGTCTGCCGAAGTTCGGCTTCACCTCTCGCAAAGCAGCGATCACAGCGGAAATCCGTCTGTCTGACCTGGCGAAAGTTGAAGGCGGCGTTGTAGACCTGAACACGCTGAAAGCAGCTAACATTATCGGTATCCAGATCGAGTTCGCGAAAGTGATCCTGGCTGGTGAAGTGTCTACTCCGGTAACTGTTCGTGGCCTGCGTGTTACTAAAGGTGCTCGTGCTGCTATCGAAGCTGCTGGCGGTAAAATTGAGGAATAAGTAGCAGATGGCTAAGCAACCGGGATTAGATTTTCAAAGTGCCAAAGGTGGATTTGGCGAGCTGAAACGCAGACTGCTGTTTGTTATCGGCGCGCTGATTGTGTTCCGTATTGGCTCTTTTATTCCGATCCCTGGTATCGATGCCGCTGTACTTGCCAAACTGCTTGAGCAACAGCGAGGCACCATCATTGAAATGTTCAACATGTTCTCTGGTGGTGCTCTCAGCCGTGCTTCTATCTTTGCACTGGGTATTATGCCGTACATTTCGGCATCAATTATTATCCAGCTGCTGACGGTCGTTCATCCGGCCCTGGCAGAGTTGAAGAAAGAAGGGGAGTCTGGACGTCGTAAGATTAGTCAGTACACCCGTTACGGTACTCTGGTGCTGGCAATATTCCAGTCGATCGGTATTGCTACCGGTCTTCCGAATATGCCTGGTATGCAGGGCCTGGTATTAAACCCAGGCTTTGCATTCTATTTCACCGCTGTTGTGAGTCTGGTCACAGGGACAATGTTCCTGATGTGGCTCGGCGAACAGATTACTGAGCGTGGTATCGGTAACGGTATCTCAATCATTATCTTCGCCGGTATTGTCGCGGGTCTCCCGCCAGCCATCGCCCATACTATCGAGCAAGCGCGTCAAGGCGACCTGCACTTCCTCCTGTTGCTGTTGGTTGCAGTATTAGTATTTGCAGTGACGTTCTTTGTTGTCTTCGTTGAACGTGGTCAACGCCGCATTGTGGTGAACTACGCTAAACGTCAGCAAGGTCGTCGTGTCTATGCTGCACAGAGCACACATTTACCGCTGAAAGTGAATATGGCGGGGGTAATCCCGGCGATCTTCGCTTCCAGTATTATTCTGTTCCCGGCAACCATCGCGTCATGGTTCGGGGGCGGTACTGGTTGGAACTGGCTGACAACAATTTCGCTGTATTTGCAGCCTGGGCAACCACTTTATGTGTTACTCTATGCGTCTGCGATCATCTTCTTCTGTTTCTTCTACACGGCGTTGGTCTTCAACCCGCGTGAAACAGCAGATAACCTGAAGAAGTCCGGTGCATTTGTACCAGGAATTCGTCCGGGAGAGCAAACGGCGAAGTATATCGATAAAGTAATGACCCGCCTGACTTTGGTTGGTGCGCTCTATATTACTTTTATCTGCCTGATCCCGGAGTTCATGCGTGATGCAATGAAAGTACCGTTCTACTTCGGTGGGACCTCACTGCTTATCGTTGTTGTCGTGATTATGGACTTTATGGCTCAAGTGCAAACTCTGATGATGTCCAGTCAGTATGAGTCTGCATTGAAGAAGGCGAACCTGAAAGGCTACGGCCGCTAATTGGTCGCCTGAGAAGTTACGGAGAGTAAAAATGAAAGTTCGTGCTTCCGTCAAGAAATTATGCCGTAACTGCAAAATCGTTAAGCGTGATGGTGTCATCCGTGTGATTTGCAGTGCCGAGCCGAAGCATAAACAGCGCCAAGGCTGATTATTTCGCATATTTTTCTTGCAAAGTTGGGTTGAGCTGGCTAGATTAGCCAGCCAATCTTTTGTATGTCTGTACGTTTCCATTTGAGTATCCTGAAAACGGGCTTTTCAGCATGGTGCGTACATATTAAATAGTAGGAGTGCATAGTGGCCCGTATAGCAGGCATTAACATTCCTGATCAGAAACATGCTGTGATCGCATTAACTTCGATCTACGGCATCGGCAAGACCCGTTCTAAAGCCATTCTGGCTGCAGCGGGTATCGCTGAAGATGTTAAGATCAGTGAGCTGTCTGAAGAACAAATCGACACGCTGCGTGACGAAGTTGCCAAATTTGTCGTTGAAGGTGATCTGCGCCGTGAAATCAGCATGAGCATCAAGCGCCTGATGGATCTTGGTTGCTATCGCGGTTTGCGTCATCGTCGTGGTCTGCCAGTGCGCGGTCAGCGTACTAAGACCAACGCACGTACCCGTAAGGGTCCGCGCAAACCGATCAAGAAATAATCGGGGTGATTGAATAATGGCAAAGGCACCAGTTCGTGCACGTAAACGTGTAAGAAAACAAGTCTCTGACGGCGTGGCTCATATCCATGCTTCTTTCAACAACACCATCGTTACTATTACTGATCGTCAGGGTAACGCATTGGGTTGGGCAACAGCCGGTGGTTCCGGTTTCCGTGGTTCTCGCAAATCCACTCCGTTCGCAGCTCAGGTTGCAGCAGAGCGTTGCGCAGAAGCCGTAAAAGAATACGGCATCAAGAATCTGGAAGTTATGGTTAAAGGTCCGGGTCCGGGTCGTGAATCTACTGTTCGCGCTCTGAACGCCGCTGGTTTCCGCATCACTAATATTACTGATGTGACTCCGATCCCTCATAACGGTTGTCGTCCGCCGAAAAAACGTCGCGTATAACGCTCGTTTTTTAGGTTAGTTGGAGATAGAAAATGGCAAGATATTTGGGTCCTAAGCTCAAGCTGAGCCGTCGTGAGGGCACCGACTTATTCCTTAAGTCTGGCGTTCGCGCGATCGATACCAAGTGTAAAATTGAACAAGCTCCTGGCCAGCACGGTGCGCGTAAACCGCGTCTGTCTGACTATGGTGTGCAGTTGCGTGAAAAGCAAAAAGTTCGCCGTATGTACGGTGTGCTGGAGCGTCAGTTCCGTAACTACTATAAAGAAGCAGCACGTCTGAAAGGCAACACAGGTGAAAACCTGCTGGCTCTGCTGGAAGGTCGTCTGGACAACGTTGTATACCGTATGGGCTTCGGCGCTACTCGTGCTGAATCACGTCAGCTGGTTAGCCACAAAGCAATCATGGTAAACGGTCGTGTTGTTAACATCGCTTCTTATCAGGTTAAAGCGAATGACGTTGTTAGCATTCGTGAGAAAGCGAAAAAGCAATCTCGCGTGAAGGCCGCTCTGGAGCTGGCTGAGCAGCGTGAAAAGCCAACCTGGCTGGAAGTTGATGCTGGCAAGATGGAAGGTACGTTCAAGCGTCAGCCAGAACGTTCTGATCTGTCTGCGGACATTAACGAACACCTGATCGTCGAGCTTTACTCCAAGTAAAGCTTAGTACCAAAGAGAGGACACAATGCAGGGTTCTGTGACAGAGTTTCTAAAACCGCGCCTGGTAGATATCGAGCAAGTGAGTTCGACGCACGCCAAGGTGACCCTTGAGCCTTTAGAGCGTGGCTTTGGCCATACTCTGGGTAACGCACTGCGCCGTATTCTGCTCTCATCGATGCCGGGTTGCGCGGTGACCGAGGTTGAGATTGATGGTGTACTTCATGAGTACAGCACCAAAGAAGGCGTTCAGGAAGATATCCTTGAAATCCTGCTCAACCTGAAAGGGCTGGCGGTGAGAGTTCAGGGTAAAGATGAAGTTATTCTTACTCTGAATAAATCTGGCATTGGCCCTGTGACTGCAGCCGACATCACCCACGACGGTGATGTTGAAATCGTCAAGCCGCAGCACGTGATCTGCCACCTGACCGATGAGAACGCAGCTATTAGCATGCGTATCAAAGTTCAGCGCGGTCGTGGTTATGTGCCGGCTTCTGCCCGAATTCATTCGGAAGAAGATGAGCGCCCAATCGGCCGTCTGCTGGTCGACGCATGCTACAGCCCTGTAGAGCGTATTGCCTACAATGTTGAAGCAGCGCGTGTAGAACAGCGTACCGACCTGGACAAGCTGGTCATCGAAATGGAAACCAACGGCACAATCGATCCTGAAGAGGCGATTCGTCGTGCGGCAACCATCCTGGCAGAACAACTGGAAGCTTTCGTTGACTTACGTGATGTTCGTCAGCCGGAAGTGAAAGAAGAGAAACCAGAATTCGATCCGATCCTGCTGCGCCCTGTTGACGATCTCGAATTGACTGTCCGCTCTGCTAACTGCCTCAAGGCAGAAGCTATCCACTATATCGGTGATCTGGTACAGCGTACCGAGGTTGAGTTGCTGAAAACGCCGAACCTGGGTAAAAAATCTCTTACCGAGATTAAAGACGTGCTGGCTTCACGTGGTCTGTCTCTGGGCATGCGCCTGGAAAACTGGCCACCGGCAAGCATTGCTGACGAGTAACCGGATCACAGGTTAAGGTTTTACTGAGAAGGATAAGGTCATGCGCCATCGTAAGAGTGGTCGTCAACTGAACCGCAACAGCAGCCATCGCCAGGCTATGTTCCGCAACATGGCAGGTTCACTGGTTCGTCATGAAATCATCAAGACGACCCTGCCTAAAGCGAAAGAGCTGCGTCGCGTAGTTGAGCCGCTGATTACTCTTGCCAAGACTGACAGCGTTGCTAATCGTCGTCTGGCATTCGCCCGCACTCGTGATAACGAGATCGTGGCAAAACTGTTTAACGAGCTGGGCCCGCGTTTCGCGAGCCGTGCCGGTGGTTACACTCGTATTCTGAAGTGTGGTTTCCGTGCAGGCGACAACGCGCCGATGGCTTACATCGAGCTGGTTGATCGTTCAGAGAAAGCAGAAGCTGCTGCAGAGTAATCTGCAGTAACGTAAAAAAACCCGCTCCGGCGGGTTTTTTTATATCCGCGATACCCCCACTTCTCTACAATGTTTGTATTAATTCTGTTCATCTCCTGGAGCTGATAATGTGGTTGCTTGACCAGTGGGCAGAACGCCATATTTGCGATGCCCAAAAGAAAGGCGAATTCGACGATCTTCCGGGAAGCGGCGAACCGCTTGTGCTGGATGATGATTCGCATATTGCCCCGGAACTACGGGCCGGATATCGGTTACTGAAAAATGCAGGTTGTCTTCCTCCGGAGCTTGAACAACGCAGAGAGGCTGTCGAAATGGTCGATCTCCTCAAAGGGATCCATCAGGACGATCCTCGACACGCTGAGCTTAGCCGCAGGCTCGCGCTGCTTGAACTCAAGCTGCGCCAGGCAGGGATGAATACAGATTTTCTGCGCGGTGAATACTGTGAAAGATTGATGCAGAAAATAAACGAGGAGTAGCTATGTACCGCATTGGTGAACTTGCGAAGCTCGCGAACGTCACGCCGGATACTATCCGGTATTATGAAAAGCAGCAGATGATCGATCATGAAGTTCGGACTGAAGGTGGCTTTCGCCTTTACACCGATAACGATCTTCAGCGTCTGCGGTTCATTCGTTATGCGCGTCAGCTCGGATTTACGCTGGACGCGATCCGGGAGTTATTATCGATCCGCATCGATCCCGAACATCACACCTGTCAGGAATCTAAAAGTATTGTGCAGGCCCGGCTGGATGAAGTTGAAGCGCGCATTCAGGAGCTGCAAACCATGCAGCGTTCTCTGCAGAGGCTGAATGATGCCTGCTGCGGTACGGCCCACAGCAGTATTTATTGTTCAATTCTTGAAGCCCTTGAACAGGGGGCCAGTGGAGAAACTGAGGGCTGTTGATTTTTAGTCCATCCGGGTCTAGACTCCCGTCGTCATACACCATGCTCAGGAGAAATTATGAGCCGCTATCAGCACACGAAAGGACAAATTAAGGACAATGCCATTGAGGCGTTACTTCACGACCCGTTATTCAGACAGCGCGTTGAGAAGAATAAAAAAGGGAAAGGAAGTTATCTGCGCAAAGATAAACATGCAAAACGGGGTAACTGGGAGGCCAGTGGCAAACAAGCGAATCGCTTCTTTACCACTGGCCTTCCCGCTTTAAACTGTTGATTAAACGCGGTTGTTCTGCTCTTTTAACAGATCGCGAATCTCGCTCAGCAGCACTTCTTCTTTCGTTGGTGCAGGCGCTGCTGCCGGCTCTTCTTTCTTACGGTTGAGTTTGTTGATCAGTTTTATAGCCATAAAAATGGCAAATGCGACGATCACAAAATCAAATACGTTCTGAATAAATACGCCGTAGTGCATCACGACTGCCGGAACATCACCTTGTGCTTCACGCAGCGTGAAAGCGAATTGTTTGAAATCAATGCCCCCGATTAACAACCCTAAAGGTGGCATGATAATGTCGGCGACTAATGATGAAACAATCTTGCCGAATGCTGCACCAATAATGACACCCACTGCCAAATCCACCACGTTCCCGCGCATTGCAAATTCGCGGAATTCTTTAATAAAACTCATTTTATTCTCCTTGTGCCAGCTGACGACTATAAGTTTAACAAATGATTAGCTAATTGCCATTCGGGATAATTAAACGCTATGAAAAATAAAAGGCACAAAAATGAAGAGGATAAAGTGCGGGTGCGCTTTTTCGCGCACCCGACACATTAGAGGAAGAATGGACTTGGCTGGAACAAACGTTCGACGTCGGTAATAAACTTTTTATCGGTCAGGAACATAATCACATGATCGCCTTGCTCAATACGTAAATTATCATTGGCAATCATGACATCATTCCCGCGCACAACGGCGCCGATAATAGTGCCTGGTGGTAGCTTAATTTCGTCGATCGAACGGCCCACGACGCGAGATGTGGTTTCATCTCCGTGTGCGACCGCTTCAATGGCTTCCGCTACGCCGCGACGAAGCGATGACACACCGACAATATCCGCTTTACGAACATGGCTCAGGAGGGCGGAAATTGTCGCCTGCTGAGGAGAAATAGCAATATCAATCACACTTCCCTGAACCAGATCAACATATGCCCGGCGCTGGATTAGCACCATGACCTTTTTGGCACCCATACGTTTGGCGAGCATGGCGGACATAATATTCGCCTCGTCGTCGTTGGTGACAGCAATAAAGAGATCAACTTGATCAATATGCTCTTCAGCCAGCAACTCCTGATCTGACGCATCGCCATAAAATACGATCGTATTTTGCAGTTTTTCCGCCAGTTCAGCAGCACGCTGTTGATCGCGCTCGATCAACTTAACGCTGTAATCTTTTTCCAGTCGATGTGCCAGACCAGCACCGATATTGCCACCGCCGACCAGCATAATGCGTTTATAGGGTTTTTCCAGCCGCTGAAGCTCACTCATCACCGCACGAATATGCTGTGAGGCTGCAATAAAGAAGACCTCATCACCTGCTTCGACAATTGTTGAGCCTTGCGGGCGAATAGGTCTGTCGTGGCGGAAGATGGCCGCTACGCGCGTATCGATATGCGGCATATGCTCGCGCATGGTGGAAAGCGCATTACCGATCAGTGGCCCACCGTAATAGGCCTTGACGACTGCCAGACTCACTTTACCTTCGGCAAAGTTGACCACCTGCAGAGCGCCTGGATATTCGATCAGACGATAGATATTGTCGATGACCAGCTGTTCTGGCGCGATAAGATGATCAATAGGGACCGCTTCTGAATTAAACAGTTTTTCCGCATCGCGAACATAGTCCGGAGAGCGGATACGCGCGATTCGGTTTGGCGTGTTGAAAAGTGAGTAGGCCACCTGACAGGCCACCATATTGGTTTCGTCAGAACTGGTCACCGCAACCAGCATGTCGGCATCGTCGGCACCCGCCTCACGAAGCACGCGCGGGTGCGAACCATGTCCCTGCACAACACGCAGGTCAAATTTGTCCTGTAAAACGCGCAAGCGATCGCCATTGGTATCAACAATGGTGATGTCATTATTTTCGCCAACCAGATTTTCTGCCAGCGTCCCGCCAACCTGTCCTGCACCCAGAATGATAATCTTCATATCCCGTGACCTGTTCTCAACATCACTCTTTGATTAGCTTAGCGTAAAAGAAGCCATCACCCTCTTCTGCACCTGGCAGGTTCTGCTGACCCGGAGATTCAGATGTTCCCGTATCGCGCAGTGCCGCGTCCGGGGTACGTTTGAGGAAAGCCGCGATTTGCTGACTGTTTTCTTCCGGAAGTATCGAGCAGGTTGCATACACCAGCGTACCGCCAGGTTTAAGATGCGGCCAGATGGCGTCGAGAATATCGGACTGCAGCTGGGCAAGTTCCTTGATGTCTCGGTCGCGGCGTAACCACTTGATGTCCGGATGACGACGAATTACGCCGGTCGCAGAGCAGGGGGCATCCAGTAAAATGCGATCGAATTGTGTTTCACCACACCATTCTGCCGGTTTACGTCCATCGCCTTGCTTAACCTGTGCCTTTATGCCCAGACGCTTAAGGTTGTCATAGACGCGTGAAAGACGCTGTTCATCAACATCTACCGCCATGACGCTGGCCTGCGGAGCCACTTCAAGAATATGCGTCGTTTTGCCCCCAGGTGCAGCGCACAAATCGAGGATCTGCTCACCATTTTTGGGTTCAAGCCAGGTCATGCAGCCCTGAGCTGAGGCATCCTGTACCGTTACCCAGCCCTTATCAAAGCCGGGTAATGCATGTACCGGAGCAGGGGACGCTAAACGCACCGCATCAGGATAAGCATCATGGGTAAAGCCGCTCATCCCTGCCTCTTCCAGCAAAGCCAGCCAGGCATCGCGAGAATGATGGTTACGATTCACGCGTAGCCACATCGGCGGACGTTCATTATTGGCTTCGACAATATTTTGCCACTGTTGTGGCCAGGCTTTTTTCAGGCGTTTCAGCAGCCATTCCGGGTGCAGGAAACGCGTTTCGCTCTGCGCAAATTCCGCCAGCAGTTCGTCCTGCTGTCGCTGGAACTGACGCAGTACGCCGTTGATCAGCCCTTTCAGCTGAGGACGTTTAATTGTAACGGCACCTTCCACCGTCTCTGCCAGCGCGGCATGAGGTGGGATACGGGTATGAAGGAGCTGATAAAAGCCCACCATAATCAAATAATGTACGGTACGCTGTTTGCCTGTCATTGGGCGTGACATCAGCTTATTAATCAACCACTCAAGTTGAGAGAGTGTGCGCAGGACGCCAAAGCAGAGCTCCTGAAGCAGAGCTTTGTCTTTATCAGAGACTTTTTGTTGCAGTGGAGGCAGGACATTACTCAATGACTGGCCCTGCTCGATAACCTGCTCAACGGCCTGAGCCGCCATACTGCGTAGATTTTGTTTTTTCATAACCGTAGAAATAAAAATGCCCGGAAACACCGGGCCTTAAGAAGAAGTTTGTTCAGGCAAGGCGATTGCCCGGAATAAACCATTCGCGACGTGAATTTAACAGATCCTGAGCGCTCATGGCTTTCTTACCGGCCGGCTGTAGCGATTCAAGATTCAGGATCCCTTGCGCAGTCGCCACCTGGATACCGTTCTTGCTGGCATCAATAATCGTACCGGGTTCAGCGGTGGTATCACCGCTAATGACGGAAGCTTTCCAGACTTTTACCGGCTGCCCATCAATCTCCATCCAGCTCATCGGCCACGGATTAAAAGCGCGAATGCAGCGTTCAAGTTGAGCGGCAGAGAGCGACCAGTCGAGCCGTGCTTCTTCTTTGCTCAGCTTTTCGGCATACGTCACCTGCGCCTCATCCTGAACTTCCGGTTTTGCCGTGGTGTCAGCAAGCTGCTGGAGCGTCTCGATAAGGCCTTGCGGACCGAGCTCTGCCAGTTTGTCGTACAGCGTGCCGCTGGTATCGTCTGCCGTAATAGGGCAGGCCAGTTTATACAGCATATCGCCAGTGTCTAAACCTACATCCATCTTCATGATGGTGACGCCCGTTTCAGCATCACCCGCCCACAGAGCGCGCTGGATAGGTGCAGCACCACGCCAGCGCGGGAGCAGGGAACCATGCACGTTGATGCAACCCAGGCGAGGCATATCAAGCACAGCTTTTGGCAGAATTAAACCGTAAGCCACCACCACCATCACGTCGGCATTCAGGTCAGCAACAAGCTGCTGATTTTCCTGTGGACGTAACGATGCGGGCTGGAAAACGGGAAGCCCGTGCTCTTCTGCCAGCACCTTTACCGGGCTCGGCATCAGTTTTTTACCGCGACCTGCCGGACGGTCCGGCTGGGTAAAGACGCCAACAATCTGGTGACCAGAAGATAACAGCGCGTCAAGATGACGCGCTGCAAAGTCAGGGGTTCCCGCGAAGATAATGCGTAGTGTTTTAGACACGGTGATCCTTGTATCCGGGGGGATGTTATGCGCGAGAGCGCAAACGATCCAGTTTCTCTACTTTCTGACGAATACGCTGCTGTTTCAGCGGCGAGAGGTAATCGATAAACAGTTTACCGACCAGGTGATCCATCTCATGCTGAATACAAATCGCCAGCAGATCGTCTGCTTCCAGTTCGAACGGATTGCCATCGCGATCCAGTGCGCGAATTTTTACTTTTTCGGCTCGAGGAACTAAAGCACGCTGTTCGGGAATGGACAGACAACCTTCCTCAATACCTGTCTCGCCGCTCTTTTCAAGCAGCTCTGGGTTGATCAGCACCAGACGACCATCGCGATTCTCAGAAACGTCGATCACGATAATACGCTTGTGAATGTTCACCTGCGTTGCCGCCAGACCAATGCCTTCTTCGGCGTACATGGTATCGAACATATCATCAACGATACGCTGGATTTCTGCATTCACTTCTTTGACCGGTTCAGCGACGATGCGAAGGCGCTCGTCCGGAATATGTAACACTTGCAAAACTGCCATAAATTTCCAGAGTCGTGTTCAGGAGTTGATAAGAATACTCTCTCTATTCTAGACAAATCCCCCATCGATTGACAGCATCAGTGACCAATCGCAATGATTGCGCAGGCCGCTTATGGCAGGGGAAAGGATGACGTCTACTGAAATATGGCTACGGCTAATACACACAGCTTCTCTGTATGGCGATGTCATGCTTGAAGCGGCTTCACAACTGCAGCAGCAGGAGAGGATCGATACGCTCGTTGTCAGAAAGGCCGGGCTGTCAGCCCGGCAGGCTGAACGGTTCTTTGCGCCAGAGGAGAGTGAGCTGGAGCGTAGCCTGAGGTGGCTTGAGCAGCCGGGACATCATTTATTGACGGCCAGTCATCCACTTTATCCCCCTTTGCTCCGCGCGATCCCTGATTATCCCGGGGCGCTATTCGTGAAAGGCAATCCCGAGACGCTTAATACTGTGCAGCTGGCGGTCGTCGGGAGCCGTGCACCGTCATGGTACGGCGAGCGATGGGGGAAAATCCTGTGCGAACAACTTTCACAAAGCGGGCTCACGATCACCAGCGGGCTGGCCTGCGGGATTGACGGCGTTGCCCACAGCGCAGCCCTGTCAGTAAAAGGCCGAAGCGTCGCCGTGCTGGGAAACGGTCTTTTTAGCATTTATCCGCGCCGGCATCAGGCACTGGCGATGCGGCTTATCGAATCTGACGGCGCGATTGTCTCTGAATTTCCCCTTTCGGCGCAGCCCAGACCGGCAAACTTTCCGCGTCGTAATCGGATTATCAGCGGGCTGAGTCAGGGCGTGCTGGTGGTTGAAGCGGCACGCCGCAGCGGGTCGCTGGTGACGGCACGGTGCGCGCTTGAACAGGGAAGGGAGGTTTTTGCCTTGCCCGGCCCGATAGGTAACCCCGGCTGTGAAGGGCCACACTGGCTGATTAAACAAGGGGCAACACCGGTAACGGAAGTAGGGGACATTCTTGAAAATTTGCAATATGGCTTGCAATGGCTGCAGGAAGATCCCGAAAAGCGACATTATTCATCAGATCAGGGAAAGGTGGCATTGCCATTTCCCAAGCTCCTGGCTAACGTAGGAGATGAGGTAACACCTGTTGACGTTGTCGCTGAACGTGCCGGCCAACCTGTGCCAGTAACGGTAGCACAGCTACTCGAACTGGAGTTAGCAGGGTGGATCGCAGCTGTACCCGGCGGCTATGTCCGATTAAGGAGGGCATGCCATGTTCGACGTACTGATGTATTTGTTTGAGACTTACATCCATAACGAAGCAGAAATGCGAGTGGATCAGGACAAGTTGACACAGGATCTTACCGATGCGGGGTTTGAGCGGGAAGACATCTATAATGCGTTGATGTGGCTGGAAAAACTGGCTGATTATCAGGAAGGTCTTGCCGAACCGATGCAGCTTGCTTCTGACCCACTGTCCGTACGCATCTATACCGCTGAAGAGTGTGAAAGGCTGGACGCCAGCTGCCGGGGGTTCATTTTATTCCTTGAGCAGATTCAGGTGCTAAACCTCGAAACGAGAGAAATGGTGATAGAGCGCGTCATGGCGCTGGATACGGCAGAATTTGAACTGGAAGATCTCAAGTGGGTGATCCTGATGGTTCTGTTTAATATCCCGGGCTGTGAAAATGCCTATCAGCAAATGGAAGAATTACTCTTTGAAGTGAATGAAGGTATGCTGCACTAATTCAATGCGCAGCACCAAGAGTTGTTATGGCCAAATCAGCACTGTTCACGGTGCATAAAAATGAGCCCTGCCCGCAGTGCGGGGCTGAACTTGTTATTCGGTCCGGGAAACACGGCCCGTTTCTCGGTTGTTCCCACTATCCGGAATGTGATTATGTTCGTCCTCTGAAAAGCCAGGCGGATGGACATATCGTTAAAATTCTGGAGGGTCAGCTTTGCCCTCTCTGCGGCGGCGAACTTGCGCTCCGTCAGGGGCGTTTCGGCATGTTTATTGGATGTAGCCGTTATCCGGAATGTGAACATACAGAGCAAATTGATAAGCCGGATGAAACGGCTATTGCCTGTCCTCAATGCCAGCGCGGACAACTGGTACAACGTCGTTCTCGCTTTGGGAAGACCTTCCATTCCTGTGATCGCTACCCTGAATGCCAGTTCGTTATCAATTTCAAACCGGTAGCGGGCATCTGCACATATTGCAATTATCCGCTACTTATCGAGAAGAAAACGGCGCAAGGTATGAAACGCTTCTGCGCCAGTAAACAATGTGGAAAGCCGGTTTCGGCGGATAAAAACAGTGAATAATAACCTGCAATCAGGCTCCATTGCGCATATGGTGGATGTCCTGAAAAACGAAGACGTCATCGCCTATCCAACTGAAGCTGTTTTTGGGGTCGGTTGCGATCCCGACAGCGAGACGGCTGTAAGCCGCCTGCTTACCTTAAAACAAAGACCCGTCGAGAAAGGGCTGATTTTAATCGCTGCGAATTTTGAGCAGCTTAAACCCTATATCGATGACTCTATGCTGACGCCGGCGCAGCGCGAGACGATCTTCTCCGCGTGGCCTGGGCCAGTGACCTTTGTCTTCCCGGCGCAGCCGACAACGCCGCGCTGGTTAACCGGACGCTTTGATTCCCTCGCCGTCCGCGTCACTGATCATCCGCTGGTGGTAGAGCTTTGCCTGGCATTTGGTAAACCGCTGGTTTCAACCAGCGCCAACCTGACCGGGTTGCCACCCTGTCGGACAACCGAAGAAGTACTGGCGCAGTTCGGAAATGACTTCCCTGTTGCTGTCGGTGAAACGGGAGGGCGCCTGAATCCGTCCGAAATTCGTGACGCTTTGACCGGCGAACGTTTTCGCCAGGGGTAATCTCATGGAAACCTATGCTGTTTTTGGTAATCCAATTGCACACAGTAAGTCGCCGTGGATCCATCAGCAATTTGCGGAGCAGTTGCAGATTGATCATCCCTATGGCCGCGTACTGGCCCCGGTTGATACATTTATTCCAACACTGGAGGCTTTTTTCGGCGCGGGCGGTAAAGGCGCGAATGTGACCGTTCCTTTTAAAGAGGAAGCCTTCGAACGTGCGGATGAGCTGACCGAGCGCGCTTCACTTGCTGGGGCAGTAAATACCCTGAAACGGCTTGAGGATGGGCGCCTTCTGGGTGATAACACTGACGGAATTGGTTTACTTAGCGATCTGGAAAGACTCTCGTTTATCAAGCCCGGATTTCGGATCCTGCTGATTGGTGCGGGGGGCGCATCGCGGGGAGTCCTGTTGCCTCTGCTTTCCCTGGACTGTGCGGTGACCATTACCAACAGGACCTTTTCCCGGGCAGAAGCGCTGGCGGCATTGTTTGCACATACCGGTAGCGTGAGTGCGGTAGCGCTTGACGATCTTGCCGATCGTGAGTTCGATCTTATTATCAATGCCACCTCCAGCGGTATCAACGGCGAGATCCCGGCCATCCCCGCTTCGCTGGTAAACGCGCATATGTACTTCTATGACATGTTCTATCAGAAAGGGAAGACGCCTTTCCTGAACTGGTGTGAACAACACGGCGCGAAGCATATCGCCGATGGGCTGGGAATGCTGGTGGGTCAGGCCGCGCATGCGGTGCTGCTCTGGCATGGCGTGTTGCCTGCAGTTGAGCCGGTTATTGAAAAGCTAAAGCAGGAGTTATCGGCGTGAATCAGGCTATTCACTTTCCGGACCGGGAGTTCTGGGATGAGGGTAAACAAGCGGTCTGTTTCCCGGTGCTGGTGCAGGGGATGCAACTTACCTGCGCCATTTTGGGGGATACGCTGTTGCGTCGTTTTGGCGGTTCGGACCCGATAGCCGTATTTTGTGAAAATCGCTGGGATCTGGAAGAGGAAGCCAGCGATTTAATCCGCGAACAGCAGGAAGACGATCAGGGCTGGGTTTGGTTGTCCTGATTCAGGTAATCATTCTTCCATTTTACGTAGTTGTTCGCGGAGTATCTTAATCCTTCGAGCTCTGCCTCCGTGAGGGGGCGGATCTGTTTTACCGGGCTTCCCAGATAGAGATAGCCGCTCTCCAGTCGTTTGTTCTGCGGGACAAGGCTACCGGCACCAATCATGACGTCATCTTCTACTATGACGCCATCCAGCAGAATCGATCCCATGCCAACAAGCACTCGATTTCCGACAGTGCAGCCGTGAAGCATCACTTTATGGCCGACGGTAACATCTTCGCCAATGATGAGTGGATTGCCTTCCGGGTTATAAGAGGATTTGTGCGTGACATGCAGAACGCTACCGTCCTGAATATTGGTACGGGCGCCAATAGACACATAGTTAACATCTCCCCTGATGGCGACAAGCGGCCAGATGCTGACGTCGTCGGCCATTCGGACATCACCAATGACCACGCTGCTGGCGTCGATCATCACGCGATCGCCTTTTTGGGGGAACAGATCTTTATAAGGACGTAATACTGCAGGCATATCTACCTCTAAGGATGAGCGCTATACACAATACGGTGATCATATTATGGGATCGAGACAAGGCAAAATGCGTCAATATTTAAACAAATCGGGCGGGATTTCAGCGAAAAGCACGGAAAATCAGCAGTCGAAAAAAAAGATCTAAAAAACACTTGTGCTAAAAATTGGGATCCCTATAATGCGCCTCCATCGACACGGCGGATGTGAATCACTTCACA
>NZ_JAIWJZ010000061.1:0-7179 GCF_020216105.1 Enterobacter sp. K16B | reverse complement strand
GCGCTCCGGCTACGGACGCGAGCTGTCGGATCTGGGAATCAAAGAGTTTGTGAACCAGAAGCTGGTGGTTGTGCGTAAGTAAGAGGTCAAAAACCTGCCAGATGGCAGGTTTTTTTGTCTCTTCGCAGGCTTAGAAGGTGACTCCACCGCCCACGTAGGCGCCGTCAATCAGCGTGTGGCCAGGACGACCGTCTTTACCATCAACGCTCACGTGGCGGTAGCCCACTTTCAAAGTCACTGGCGTGATCGGCGTCCAGCTTACGCCGCCGTTGGCTTCGACGTAGTTTTTCACGCTGTTGTTCAGCCCTTCTGGAGCCGCATAGCCTTCACCATACACGTGGATGCTGTCGGTCAGCGCAACGTTTACGCCGCCGCCAATCGGGAAGGCCACGCCGTTATCGCCTTTTTTCGGGCCGAGGTAGATTGCCTTCGCGCCCGCATTCAGCATCACCGGTCCCACTTCCAGGTTGTAGCCTGCGCCAACGCCGCCGGTCTGGGTACCGTCGTCGGTGTTTTTGAGCCAGTTACTTTCCAGATAAACACCGGAGGAGGATTTACCCATTTCCAGATTGAGGTTAGTAAAGTTTTTACCCTGCTCAACGGTGCCGCCCATTGCCAGTGCGGAACCTGATACGGCAGCCAGCGCAGAAAGAAGAAGGATATTCAGTTTTTTCATGTTTTATGCCTCGTCATTAAATTAATCTGGGCGCACCTTAACAAGTGACGTTTATGACTGCAAATGTGACGAGGGTCGATTTTTTATGCTGATGTTGTTAATTTTTTTGTTTGAAATGTTGCATCGATGTTTGGTTGTCAGGGTGTCAACGCGTGATGTTCAGGCATTTAGGAACCGTTTAATTTTTTGACTAAACACAAACTGAACGAGGAAGGGAAAGTGATGAGAGGTGAATTAATGGAGTTTCTAATAATTTCCAGAAGTATTTCTGATGTAACATAATACAACACAACCTTACATTTCCGGGCGATGAATATACATTCCCTCGCGCAGGCCGGTTGCCTTTCCATGTCATTTTTCTGACACGTTTATTCTTTACGTTGTTGGCTTCACTCACTGGACACTAACAATATGAAAAGAAAAATTATTCCTGCACTTATCGGTTGTGCGCTCTCTTTCTCTGGCCTGGCGGCACAGCCTACCGCTGAGCGCTACGTCGTCAGCTTCCCTGACGGCTCACATGTGAAATACAGCGGCGCGTTTGCCGATGCATTCCCGAACGGGCTCCCGGTGGGGATTGGTTCTGGCCTGCTGTTTACGGGCAAGCAGGGCGATGCCCTGACGTTTGCGACCGTGACCGATCGCGGTCCCAACGCCGATGCGCCAAAAATGGGTAAAAACGAAGCCAAAATATTTGTCACGCCGGATTTCGCGCCGCTGCTGATGACCATTCGCGTCCAGAACGGCAAAGCGGAGGCTGTTGATGCCCGCCCGCTGCATGACGATAAAGGCGAGATTAACGGTCTGCCGCTGCAAAGCGGCGTGATTGGCTCCACCAATGAAGTGGCATTCAGCGACACGTTAAAGACGCTCAAGGGTGACAACCGCGGGCTGGATACAGAAGGTATAACGCCGGACGGTAAAGGCGGCTACTGGCTGTGCGATGAGTATGGCCCGTTCCTGATTAACGTCGACAGCAAAGGGAAGATCCTGGCGATCCACGGGCCGCAGGCGGCTGAAGGGGAGAAATCCATCGCCGGCGGTCTGCCAAACATCATTAAATGGCGCCAGCCGAACCGGGGCTTTGAAGGCCTGACCCGAATGCCGGACGGGCGGATTATCGCCGCCGTACAAAGCACGCTGGATATCGACGGTAAGAGCAAAAAGCAGGCGCTGTTTACACGTCTGGTGAGCTTCGACCCGGCGACCGGCAAAACCGCGATGTACGGCTACCCCATCGACAGCGCGGCCTACGACAAAAACAGCGACGCCAAAATCGGCGACATTGTGGCGCTCGATAACCAGCACATCCTGCTGATTGAGCAGGGCAGTGATAAAAACGACGGGATGCGTAACCTGATTTACAAGGTGGATCTCAGCAAGGCGAGCGATCTGGCCGCCTTCGACAAGCCGGGCGAGTACCCGGAGTTTGATGATGAGAAAACCCTGGCGCAGCGCGGCATTACCCTTGCGGCGAAAACCCAGGTTGTCGATTTGCGCGCCCTTGGCTGGCAGCAGGAAAAGGCTGAAGGGCTGGCGCTGATCGACAGCAAAACGTTGGCGGTGGCGAACGATAACGACTTTGGCGTGAAGGTGGCGATGCAAAACCCGGTCGAGGGCAAGAAGCTCAAGGATTACCGGGTGAACGCGGAGGGCAAGCTGACGCTTGATGATAAACCGGTTGAAACCACGCTCAGCGTGAAGCCACTGAAGAAGCCGGAGTCCGACAGCGAGCTGTGGATTGTGACGCTGCCGGAGGCGGTGAAATAAGTTTACCGCTCACCCCTCACCCTAACCCTCTTCCCACAGGGGAGAGGGGATTGTTCGGAGCGCATACTTAAGCGGGGAGGCTATTTCTTCAGACCCGCAAACGCCGCCCGAATCTCCTCTTCCGGCAGCTGTATACCGATAAACACCATCACGCTGTGCGGCGCTTCGTCGCCCCACGGTCTGTCCCAGTCGGCGCTGTACAGGCGCTGTACGCCCTGGAACAGCAGGCGGTTCGGCTCGCCGTCAATCCACAGCATCCCCTTGTAGCGCAGCAGCTTGTCGGCAAATGACAGCAGCAGGTTCTCCATGACGCGGGAGACCTCGCTGATGTCCACCGGGTAGTCCAGCTCCACCACAATCGATGCCACATCGTTTTGCTTATCGCCCATAAAGTGGAAGCGCGGTTTCGCGGTGACGTTCTCCTCCAGCATAAAGCCGTTGGTATTGAACAGCAGAGACAGATCGATATCGCCGTGCGTCACGGTGTAAACCGGCGCGCGGGAGTTGATGCGCGCCAGGCGTTCGCGCAGTTTTTCGCTGTCACCGGCCACGTCGGTTTTGGTTAGCAGGATGCGGTCGGCATAGCCCACCTGAGACTGGGCGATGGTGAACTGGTTCATCTGGTCGTTGGCGTGGACCGCATCGACCAGGGCAATCACGCCGTCCAGCAGGTAGCGCTGGCACAGAATGTCGTGGGAGAAAAAGGTCTGAATAATCGGGCCCGGGTTGGCCATGCCGGTGCACTCGATCACCAGACGGTCGAAGTCGATTTCCCCGCGATCGCGGCTGTCGAGCAGATCCAGCAGGGCGTCTTCCAGCTCGTTAGAGCGGGTGCAGCAGATACAGCCGTTGGTCAGGGTTTTGATCTGGGTGGCGCGATCGCCAATCAGCTGGTCATCAACGGAGACTTCGCCGAACTCGTTTTCGATGACGGCGATTTTGAAGCCATGCTGCTCGTTCAGAATGTGGCGCAGCAGGGTGGTTTTACCGGCGCCGAGGAAACCGGTCAACAGGGTGACGGCAATCGGGGTCATGGTCTCTCCTTTAGCAGCAGCGGACGCCGCCTTCTCCACTTCCGCCGTAGCGCGCTTCCTGCCGCTCGCGGAAGAATTCAGTGTAGGTCATGTACGGCTTATCCGGATGGTTGGTCTTCATATGCTCAACGTAGTTGTCATAATCCGGAATACCAATCAGCATTTTTGCCGCCTGACCGAGGTATTTTTTTGCTTCGCCTAAGTTACCAAACATTGTGGGTTCCAGATAGAAAAAGCCCGGTGGCGCTACGCTTACCGGGCCTACGGTTACAGGCTGGATTAATGGTGTGAAGAGGTCTTCACGCCGCCTTCCGGCACCGGCACGTACGGGGTTTCTTTATCCGTACGACCTTCAGCGTTACGCACCTTCAGCCAGGTTTTGATGCCGTAGAAGATGATGCTGTACACCACCACCAGGAACAGAATGCTCAGACCCGCGTTGGTGTAGTTGTTCACCACGATATGGTTCATGTTGGCAATCTGCTGCGCGGTCAGATCCGCGCCGCCTGCGGCAATCTTCTCTTTGTACTGGTTGGCCATGAAGAAGAAACCTTCCAGCTGCGGGTTGGCGCTGAACAGCTTCAGGCCAAGCGCCCAGGTGGTGCAGAGCAGCAGCCACAGCGCGGGCACCACGGTGACCCAGATGTATTTGGTGCGCTTCATCTTCACCAGCACCACGGTGCCGAGTACCAGCGCCACGGCGGCCAGCATCTGGTTAGAGATACCGAACAGCGGCCACAGGCTCTTCACGCCGCCGAGCGGGTCAACAACGCCCTGATACAGGAGGTAGCCCCACAGGCCGACGCAGCCCGCGGTACCGAGAATGCCCGCCACCAGAGAGTCGGTTTTCTTCAGGAACGGCACGAAGTTACCCAGCAGGTCCTGCAGCATAAAGCGACCCGCACGGGTACCGGCGTCCAGCGCGGTCAGGATGAACAGCGCTTCGAACAGAATACCGAAGTGGTACCAGAAGCCCATGTCCGCCCACGGCAGCACTTTGTGGAACACGTGTGCGATCCCCACTGCCAGCGTCGGTGCGCCACCGGCGCGGTTCAGCACGGACGGTTCGCCGATGTCTTTCGCGGTCTGCATGATCTGCTCAGGCGAAATCACAAAGCCCCAGGAGCTAACGGTCGCCGCCGCATGTGCGCTGGCGTCTTTCAGCTGCGCCATAATCAGCGCCGCGTTGTCACCGCCCATCTCGTGCAGGTTTGGCATAGTGATGCCCAGACCCGCCGGCGGGGTGTTCATTGCGAAGTAGAGACCCGGTTCGATGATGGACGCGGCAACCAGCGCCATGATCGCCACGAAAGACTCCATCAGCATGGCACCGTAGCCGATCAGACGCGCGTCTTTCTCGTTCGCCAGCAGCTTAGGCGTGGTACCGGATGAGATCAGGGCGTGGAAGCCAGAGACCGCACCACAGGCGATGGTGATGAACAGGAACGGGAACAGGGCGCCTTTCCACAGCGGGCCGGTACCGTCGATGTACTGCGTCACTGCCGGCATTTTCAGATCCGGGTTAATCAGCACGATGCCGATCGCCAGACCGACGATCACGCCGATTTTCAGGAAGGTGGCCAGGTAGTCACGCGGGGCCAGAATCAGCCAGACCGGCAGCAGCGCGGAGATAAACGCATAGCCAATCAGCGCGAAGGTAATCGTCGTGTCCTTGAAGGTCAGTGCCGGGCCCCAGTAAGGGTCGTGCGCAATCACGCCGCCGAAGTAGATGGAGGCGACCAGCAGCACAATACCAATGACCGACACTTCACCCACGCGGCCCGGACGGATAAAGCGCATGTAGATCCCCATGAACAGCGCAATCGGCACGGTTGAGCAGACGGTGAAGACCCCCCACGGACTTTCGGCCAGCGCTTTCACCACGATTAACGCCAGCACCGCAAGGATGATGATCATAATCAGGAAGCAGCCGAACAGGGCGATAGTCCCCGGTACGCGGCCCATCTCTTCTTTGACCATCTCACCCAGAGAGGCGCCGTTACGGCGGGAAGAGATAAACAGCACCATAAAGTCCTGCACCGCACCCGCCAGCACCACGCCGGCGAGCAGCCACAGGGTACCCGGCAGGTAGCCCATCTGCGCGGCCAGCACCGGACCGACGAGCGGACCAGCGCCGGCGATAGCGGCAAAGTGGTGACCAAACAGCACGTAGCGGTTGGTGGGTACGTAGTTCAGGCCGTCATTGTTAATGACCGCCGGGGTGGCACGCGTCGGGTCGAGCTTCATGACCTTCTGCGCGATGTACAAGCTGTAGTAGCGATAAGCCACAAGATAGACGGAAACCGACGCGACCACGATCCACAGGGCGCTTACGTGTTCGCCCCGGCGTAGTGCGACAACCGCCAGACAAAAAGCGCCGAGGATCCCGAGTAAGGCCCAGGGCACGTGCTTCAGTAGTTTTTTAGTATCCATAGTAAGACCTGGTTTTTTATGTAACGAAAAAAGGGTCAGGGTTCGTTGTGAGGAGGTGGTGATTAATGCTGGAGTGATCGTGCCAGAACGTCGCGCGCGTAAGGGAGGGTAAGTGAATGAGTGGTAGAAAGTGCCGGGTGAGCGGTCAAAGAGGGCGGCGAGCGGTTCCAGCTCGCCGCCAGTGGGCGAAATTATGTGATTGAGATCACTTGATTATTCGGGTTACGCTCCACGGCCAGGTAGCCCTCCAGCGTTCTGAGCAGTTTTTCCTTCAGCCAGTTCGGTTCCAGGATCTGAATATTCGGCAGCCAGTAGAACAGCAGCGGCAGGATCTGGTTCTCGTGCGCCGCCTGACAGCGCAGCGTGACGCCGTCCTGCTGCTCCTCCAGCAGTTCCTGTTCCGGGAGAAGATCCCGGCGCAGGAAGTAATGTGAAATATTATCTTTGATAAATATTTTCACTGCGAAAGTATCTTCAGATACCCAGGGGTCGAGGCTTTTCTCCAGCAGCTCAAGGACATTTTCTTCCGGAGTGAATGTCGTTTTCTGAATATCAAACCAGCTAATCTGGCTCAACGAGAAGGATTTCAGGTGGCTATTTTCGGTAGCCTGTAAATACCATATATTTTTTTTGTTAATGAGTTTATAGGGATTAATCAGCCGGGTTTTACCCTTATAAACTATCTGGCAAACATTATGGTTTTTAATCGATTTCTCGATTTTCGTTAAATGGCGGCGAATATCGCGTTGTACCGTGTGTTCGGCTTCATTTGCAAGAATAAGAATATGGTTTTCGTCGACGCGCGTTTCCAGCTTCTGCCAGAACTCCGTATTTCTGTCCGGGAAAAAGCTGTCAGCATTCAGGAAGTTAGCAAGGGTGTGGTGTAAGCCTTGTCCGCCGGGCGATTGTGCAGAGTGGATCAGACGATATAGCCCATTACCGGTATGTTCTACAATCGGAGAAAGGGCATTTAAATCCCGGTAGACGGTACGTTCGGTAATATTAAATTTCTCCATTAGCGCACTGCGATTTACCACACCGTTTAAATGTAGCTCAAGGAGAATATCGACCAGACGTTCAGCCGAGCGGCTCCGCGTCGTTTTAGCCATAAGGTCTTCCTGTATATTGAGGTATGCGCTGAATGATGCGGGTGCACTGACACGCGGTGTCAGTATTCAGGCACAGAAAATTTATCTTATGGTTATATAACGGCGTGATTTAGCGGAAACCTTAGGAGTTTTTGTAGAAAGCGGCGCTGGCCGGTAA